>QQUO01000221.1 GCA_008501575.1 Pseudomonadota bacterium | reverse complement strand
TCGCCTCAAAGGTGCTGCTGCTTACCGTGCCGAAGATTATCCACAAGCCATTGAACATCTCCGGGAACTGGAGCCAGCCAATGCCTCTGATTACTATAATTTAGGAAATGCCCTGGCCCAAGCCGGTGATTTGGAAGCTGCTTTAGAACACTATGAACGGGCTTTAACCATCGAACCTGATGACGAAGACACCCTGTACAATAAAGACATCGTCGAACAAGCCTTAAAACAGCAACAAAAACAATCTGACTCCAATCAAGAACAAAGCCAGGACTCCGAGCAACAAAATAATCCTGAATCTGAACAACAAGATGGTGATGGCCAGGATCAATCAAACCAGGAACAACAAGACCAAGACGGCCAGCCCGGCCAAGAGCAACAAGACCAGGAATCACAACAACAAAAACAACAAGCCCAAAAGGATGCCGCCAAAGAAAGCAACCAACAGGACAACGATGAGCAATCATCTGAACAAAATAATAATGAACAACAAGAATTAAGCCCCGAACAACAGCAACAACAAGCTGAAGACGCCGAACGTCTGGCGCAACAAGAAGCCCTTAATGCTGAGGAACAACAAGCCATAGAACAATGGCTCAGGCGCATTCAAGATGACCCGGGCGGTTTAATGCGCCGCAAGTTTCTTTACCAATACCACCGTCGTAATCCCGATGGTGAAGCCTACGACAACCAAACAACCGAGGATTGGTAACCATGATGTCATTTCGATTAATTCAAACCTTCTGTATCTGTTTGTTGACGGTGACCATTATGTCCGGTGTCAACGCCAGTGTCACTGCCAGCATTGATCGCCATGAAATCGCCTTAGGAGAATCGGTTAACCTCACCATTACCACGGACGAGGCAACCCGCAGTAACCCGGATTTTGATATGTTGTCAGCGGTATTTGAAGTGGGTGAAACCGGTCGTTCCATGTCCACCAAAATTATCAATGGAGCCGTCAGCAGTGAAACCCGTTGGACAGTAACCCTGGTACCAAAATCATTGGGCAGCCACATTATTCCACCCATCACTGTCGGCAACGACCAGACTCAGGCGATTAAGATTACGGTTAAAAAACCCGACCCCAATGCCACCACCGGCGGTAATTTGTTTATCGAATGGTCCACCAATAAAGACCAGGCATTTGTACAAGAAGAAATCATTCTCACGGTTAAATTATTCTATGCCGTGGGGCTTAATAATGCCAGTTTAACCGACCCCAAGGCTGATGGACTGATTGTTTACCCCATAAACAAAGCCATCCAATACACCACCCGCAGAAATGGCACTGATTATCAAGTATTGGAACGTAAATATGCCTTGTTCGCTGAGCAAAGTGGTGAGCTCAATATTCCGCCCATTGTATTCCAGGGTGAAGTCATGGATGGTCAAAGCAGAAACCAAATAGGCCTGTTTCGGCAAGGCCGCCCGGTAAGAATTTCCTCGGCCATGCTGACTTTAGATATTAAACAAATTCCGGCCGATTTTGTCCATAAGGATTGGTTGCCAGCCACCACCTTAATGCTGGATCAAAGCTGGCCTCAGAATCAAGTTTACCGGGTTGGAGAACCGATTACCCGGCGCCTGGACATCACCGCCCAAGGATTGGCAGAAACACAATTACCTGATATTGCAGTGACTGATATAGACGGTGCCCGCATATACCAGGAAAAAAGTGACACCATCACCCGCAACAATGGTAATCATTTGGTGTCCTCGAAAAGCATCACCCAAGCCGTCATACCCAATCAAGCAGGTCCCTTACAAATACCCGGCATTGACATTGAATGGTATAACACCGAAACCGGTGAAGCACAAACCACTCGGTTACCGGCCATAACCTTAGATATTAAACCCGCCGCCGGTGGTCAGCAGCAACAATCACCACCACAAGCCGCTAATTTTGATGCCCAACAGCCAGCGCCAACTCAAGTCGCCATCGCCGAAGACCAAGCCGAAGATATTACAGCAACAAATCCATTGTGGTTTTATGGCACTGTGATATTTGGCTTATTATGGCTATTCACCTTGGTCTTGTTTATGCTTAAACTCAAATCATCCGGTTCAAAACAAATACCCAGCCGACCACAACCACCTTCATCACAAATTTCGCTAAAAAACATCAATCAAATGAGCCCCGGAGACTGCCAAAATCAACTGATTAAATGGTGGAACCAACAATATCAACAACAAGTTACCCATTTAGGTGAAATTCAGCAGCAACTGGATGATGCCACAGCCATTGCAGCCATTGCTCAGTTACAAAAACAGCTTTATGTGGATTCCACCCTTACTGCAGAGACAGATTGGCAACGACTGATTAAAAAAGGGCATTTTAAACCAAAGCTAAATACCAATAACGGCCATAACTCATTGCCGGGTTTATATGATTGATTCATTTTTTTGACTCCGTTGTTGGCATGACTAAAATTAGGGGTAAACAATCAAAAATTGTATTTTACTCAATGCCTTGTCATAAATTTTTTGTCGCTCATTACTTTTATCACTGTTATTTTGCGCCACACTCTTTAAAATATAATATTTATTAACCCTGTTAAAATGACTTTTATAAATAACTCAACGTGTTCTACGGTCAAAAAACTGTGGCTTCGCCTAAATTGATATGATTCGCCATTGCTTTGTATGCTGTTCTCTGTTCTTTTTTTCTTGGACCTTGGCCCATGCCACTGAGGACCGATGCCAAAAAAGTATCGAGTCGGGTGACTATGCCAAGGCCGAAGAGGTGTGTCAACAAAGTCTCCATTCGGTTGAGCCTGACAGTTCTTCGGAACTCGCTATCCTGTTAAATTTAACATCAATCTACCTTCATATACAAAATCCGGAGAACCAAACACATTACATTAACAAGGTTAAAAACCACCCGAAATTTATAAACAGCATACCCACACAATACAATTGGCATCGCATCGTTGGACAAAAATATTATTTAGAGGCTGACTATGCAACATCCAAAATACATCTTCTAAAGGCATACAACATTGCCAAACAGCAAGCTAATCAAGAATGGCTCAGCAAAAGCCACAATGATATGGGGTTGGTGGAACTTAAACTGGGCGACTATAAAAGTGCCTTAACGCATTACCAACAAAGCCTGGAACTTAAACAACAATTCGGCACAGACTACCAAATAGCTAAAACACTGAACAATCTGGGCATGATAAACCTTTACCTTGAACAGGCGGATCAAGCAGTGAATTATTATGAGTCTGCTTTAACCCATTATTTAAAGTACTCGCAGTCTCAAAATTTTGATCACCGTGTTTTTCTGGATATTGCTCACATATACCAAGACTTAACAAAAGCATATGTTGCGGCCAATAACACCGAAAAAGCCGATTATTATGCCCAGGCAATTATTAATTCATTAGACACCAACTCCAATAGTACCCAACAACTTCGAACTTTGATTAATTTATCTCAATGGCATTTGGACAATGGTAACCTGGATGTATTACATCAGCTTTTAATTGCATCTAAAACCTTAATGGATAAAAGCCAACTCAATCCTGAACTGCTGGCTCAGTGGTATCTGTTAAAGGCTAAAATGCACCAGAAAAACCAGCAGACCTCTGCCGCGATTGCGGCCGTTGAAGACGGTATTTTAATCAGCGCTGATTTACCTGAGACTTCACTGAAAGCTGATTTATTGTATTTAAAAGCAGCGCTCTTGGAAGATATAAACCCACGTCAAGCCCTGCAAGCCTTTAAGGAATATCAACAATTACGGTCACAATTTTTACAGCAAAAATATGACTCCGATTTAAAAACCATTCAGCATCAAATTGAAACACAAAAGATCCAACAACAACTGCTGAACCAGGAATTGACCAACAGTCGGCAACAACAAAAATTACACCAATTAACCAGCTTGGTACTAATCGTTAGCTTGGTCCTGATTTCAATGACCGCTCTTTTGGTTTTCTACCAGTTTAAAAGAAAAAAAGAGAAACAAGCCCTGATGCAGTCCATTCGCTATCATAAGCAGCAATTACTTATTTTTCAAACCAGCCATAAAGCCAATTTGGAAGCATCAAGTGAAAGCCATAAGGAGGCGTTAAAAAAAGCCCTGGTTGAATTATTAATAGACGCCACAACTATTTGGGAAAAAACAACCCAGACATCCCTCATTGAATTGGCTGAACAATCTAAAATTTGGACCGTATCAATTGATAATGGCACCTTACGGACCCGTTCTTTAGAGAAATACCTGTCGCTTGAAAAAATACCACACAATCCACGGTGGCGTAATGTGGTTCAAACCGGCCACTTTATTTTAAGCCAGGACAATCTACAGACCAAGGACAGACACATTTTGGAGGCTCATTTAGAAAATGTTATGGAGGAAGTGAGGGCCTTGTCCCTTAATGGTTAAGCGACAAAAAACAGCTCTTTTACAGAATGTGTTATCTGATTTTAATAATCACAAGCAACTTTGTAACAAAGACCTTTGCTGCATTTAACAGTCAACACCGCAAAGGTCTTAAATCATTTAATCAACCAAATCTAAATCAGCTGATTTTTGCTTGATGACTTCTATACAATTAAATTGTAGGCCATCAGCGTACTGATAAAGTTCATGGTGATCTTGGCTTGCACTCACGCCATCGGTAAAAGTTTCAGGGCCCACAAATTGTGGGATTAAGCCCTGCGGATACTTCATGTAATTAGTCACGGCAAAGGCATCGCACAAATCGATTGCCACAAGCCTTGATTCAGTTATATGATCAAAAGCACCATGGGTTTTATGCCCGACTGTTGCCTCAATTTCTGACTCATGCTCATGAGATGCGGGTCCCACATGACTGTGTTCATGATGTATTTCTTTGGCATTCGATTTGACCACCATTTTAGACAGGTCAGATTTTGTTTGTCGCAAATTAATGACAGTTAAAATATCCTGCTCTCCCAAATCATAGCTTACAGCCACATGATATGGGTTCGCGTCATAATCATCACTATATACCAAAATCTCGGTCAAAAAGTCATGCGAAAACACGCTTGTGCTAAATAGGAAAAGCACCATTAAAATTAATTTGTTCATGATTTATCTCTAGGTTTAAGGGGATATTAATCATACAGTTTGCGGTGTAAGCACCAAAGAGATTCACTGGAACAAACTGGAACAAATAGGCTTATTGCTTTTATTATCAAAGACTTAACAAATGGCCAAACCAACCGTATCAGCGTGCTAAATGGCTGATAATTAAATTATTTTAGTTTACATACATTGCTGTTTGTAAACCGACAAGGTCTAAATAATTGCTTAAACTGACCTAATCGAATCAAATCAATAATGCCCGATTTATAATTTATCTTGCGGGTATTTTTTTTTGGGTGGATAATTTAAATGCAGAAAGTTTTCGTGCGCTCGGCCAAACCTGTTGCGGATACCGCTTTTGAGGTAATAGTAGATAAAGATATTAACCAGCAATGCCGTGGCACTGCTTTGGATAATGATTATCCTGGCGCACTAATTCTTTTGCAATGCCCGAATAGGGTCAAGTTCTGCAGCTTGTTTGGCCGGGTAGTAGCCAAACACCACACCGGTCAATAAACACACAGCCACAGCCAAAACAATGGAAAATAAACTCCAGGCCACCGGCCAGTCAGCAAAAGATTGTATTAAAAAAGACAAAATAACGCCCATAACAATACCTATGACCGCACCAACCGCGGCAATGGTCGCACTTTCAATTAAAAATTGATTTTTAATATCAACTTTGCGGGCACCCAATGCCCTTAACAGGCCAATTTCCTTGGTCCGCTCAAGCACAGTGGCGAGCATAATATTCATAATGCCAATACCACCAACCAGCAAAGAAATACCGGCAATACTGGACATCACAATGGTGAAAATTTGCTGAGTTTGATTCTGCTGATTGAGCAAATTAGCCGGCACGATAATATTATAATCATCGATATTACCATGGCGACGTTTTAATAAACGATCAATCGCCACTGAAGCCACCTGAGGTTTAATGCTTTCATCTACAGTCACCCGAATGGTGTCTAATTGGCTTTCCAGGGTATCCCATTTTAGCCGTTTAAAAGCGGTTTCAATCGGTAAGAACACCTGATTGTGCTCGGCCCCCAATTGAATTCCTTGAATTTCATTTTTACTCAAGGCATCTTTTTTTAATACCCCAATGACCTTTAACCACAGATGATTGACTTTAATTTGTTGCCCCAAAACCTGGCCGTCCGGAAATAATTCTGCGGCCACTTCTGAACCAATAACCGCCACTTGGGCGTAAGTCTGGTTGTCATCAGCATTAAACAATCTCCCTTGATCCACTTCTAAGTTACTCATGGCAAAACAGTTGGGTGAAAAGGCTTTAACCGCACCGTTAGAGTTGCCGTTAATTGAAAACAAGGACCAGGTCTTAATGGTTTTTTCACCGCAGCTTTGGCTGATAAAAGGTAAGCTGTTTTGTAAAGCACGAATATCATTCATGGTTAAGCCCAAAGAATCGGCGCGCATTTCTTTTAAGGTTTCTTGATCGAGTTGCTTTTCCTCAATCAGTAAATTACGCAAACCCATTTTCTCAATTAAGCGGGTGGCTTCCGCTTGGGCGCCTTCACCAATGGACAACATCGCAATCACCGCCCCAACACCAAACACCATACCTAATAATGTCAATAAGGTACGCAGTTTATGGTGTAGCATTTCAGCCACCGCATGACGCAAATTAATCATTAAGGTGCTTTTCATTTTTGAGCTTCCTGTGGTTGGCTTAAAGCAATCACGTCACCGGATTGCAGACCAGATTTAATGATGCACAAGGCCGCACTACAAAATTCAGTGGTAATGGCTTGCTTAATAAACTCGTTTTTATACTGTTTATAAACCCAGGTTTCATCCTGCTCTCGAAACACGGCCAATATGGGTACAGCAATGGTTTGTTCGCTGTCAGCAACAATGATATCAGCCGCCAAACGCTGCGCCGGCATAAACCGCTTATCCTGCTGCTCCATGGTCACAGTTACGGTAAAGTATTTCACCGGATTATCCCGCTCACGGGGCTGAGCAGTTTGGCTGATTGATGCAACCAAGCCGTTAAATTCAGTCTCTGGATAAGCGTCCAGACTCAGCTTGACGGGTTGACCTGCTTTGATGCCGATGGCTTCCACTTCCGGGACATACACCAAAGCTTGCATTTGCGACAAGTCCGGTAATGCGCCTAATTTGGTGCCTGGAAAAACGGCTTTTCCGGGTTCCGGCATGGTGCCGTCCCAACTGGGCTGTAGCACCAATAAACCATCATGAGGGGCCACCACTTCCAAAGCACTTAAACTGGCTTGATTCAATTCTTTTTTGGCTTGTTGTACTGACTTTGAGCTACTCAGAACGTCCATTTCTGTGGCCGATTTTTCTTCAAAATTTTCGCTGACTTTATCAATGTGCTTGGCTTTGGCTTTTAAAAACTCCTCATTATCTCCAGCTTCTATAATTTCAATTTTAGTGTACAACAAGGGGTCGTCGATATTGAACTGTTTGGCCAATTCATATTCATAATCAACCACATCAGCTTCACTGTTAAAAGAAAAGCGGGTGTTGTCAATTTGCCGCTCTTTATCCATCATGTCATACAATAATTTTTGAATCTCATAGGTGGTTTTATCCAATTCAATCTGAAAATCACTGCCATCAAAACGGGCCACCACATCACCTTTTTTTACCTCTGAAAACTGCGGCATAATCCAGGCCAGGGTTTGTGGGCGTCGCGATCCACTGGGTACAGTTAAGGGTGTGGATTGAATGGCTTCCAGTTCACCTTTGGCATGCACCGATAAGATCACTGGCTGCTGCTGCAGGGTTAAAGTTGGGGTGCCAATATGAATAGCTGCTTGTTCACTGCAAGCCGTCAACATCAGTACCAGTAATGGGACAAATATCTTATTCATGATTCATTAATTATTTGCGCTTTAATACTCATATTGGGTCGCATAATGTCATTATCGGGGTTATCAATAATTACTTTGGCATCGAGTATTTTTGACGGTTGATTCTGCGATTTTACACGCACCACTTTCGAGAGTTCTTCAATAATCCCAGTAAACTCGATATCCGGATATGCATCCATATTAAAGATTACCTGCTGGCCTTTTTTTACCCGTGATAAATCATTTTCTTTGATTTCTAATTGCGCAATAATATTATCCATATCGGCCACTTCAACGACTCGCGCACCGCCCCAAACCTGATCGCCAATGGCGTATTTATTATTGTTATGGTCTGTTTGATGCATAATTATGCCCCGTCTTTTGGCCATCACCCGCATACTGGCAATGGATTCTTCTGCTTCTTTAACTTCAGCTTTCAGTTTGGTGATGTTGGCATTTAATATATCAATTTCTGTGTCAATTTTTTGTTCAGCCAATTGCAGGTCATCAAGCGCATGTTGATATTGCAATTGAGCCAAATCATAATTCAATTGATTTTCTTTATAGTCATTTAATGCGATAACACTCTTCGGTAATTCAGCCTTACGTCTGGCTTTATCCAGATTTTTTTTCATTTCTTCAATCGCCAATGCTTTATCAGCCAACTCTTCCACTTTGGACGATTGCTTACTGAGTAATTCACTTTGCTTGATTTTTAATTCACCTTGTTTATCCATTAAACGTTCTTGCAATTCTTCAGTTTTAAACATTAACACCGGCTGTCCCGGATTCACCAAAGAACCATCATCGGCCATAAAGGCGATGGTATAGCGCCAAATTGAGCGAATACTCGGTGGCGAATAACTGTCTTTCTCCACCGCCACCAATTCACCGGATGTGGTGATTTTTTCAGCACAGGCGTGGTTATCACTGCTCAAAATGAACAGTATCAGCAAACCCAATAGAGTGTGTGTCAAATTCGTTTTCATATGTCCTCCACCCAAACCAAGGCACTCATGCCCGGTAACAATCCAATATCATTGCCATTTTTTAATGCCACAATAATTTCGTAATACAATCCTTCTCCCCAATTTTTTTTATCATGACCACCGGCCGAAATATGACTGATTTTTCCTGATAATTTAACATGCGGCAGCGCATCAAACTGGACCGTGACCACCTTATCCTGTGATATTTTTGGTAAATCAATGGCGTTAATCCAGGCTTTGACACGCATATCAGTGGTCTTAGACACCTTGGCGATAACAAGCCCGGTTCGTACCTGATCTCCAATTTGGTATTTGGTGCCATTCCATGGGTGGGTGGCATGAATGACAAAACCATCTTGTTGTGCGTTCATGGTTAAATTTTGTAGCCGTTCTTGCCAATAAACCAGTTCTTTGTGCTTTTGCTCAAGTCCCAGATCCACTTCTTTTTGCTTTTCTTTAATACGCAGTTGTAAGGCCTGATATTTCTTTTTATTATCCGCCAGGGTTTTCAGGCTTTGTTTTAGGGCCAATTGCCGTTCTTTGAATGCCAGCTCACCGATAAACTCAAGGGGCACTGACGCTTTTAATTCTGCAATTTGTTGATCAACCTGGGCTTTTTCATAAGCCAGGTGGGCATTATTTAAATCAATTTGTAATTGTGTCATATCGCGTTTAGAGGCTGCCACATAAACATCCAGGGCTTCCTGCTGAGCTTCAATGGTGGCATCCAAATCACTGCCATCAATACGCACCACAAAATCACCGGGGGCCACCCGACTGCCTTCAGTCGCCATATCGGCAATCTCAGCACGCCAACTGCGCACCATGGGCATGATGATTTCCTGGGTTTGACTGGATTCAACTTCACCGGTCAACATAAGGGCTGACACCGGCCAATTGATTATAAATAATACAACAACAAGTAATTTCATGACACGATTTTTCCGTCTAAAAACTCAATGGTACGGCCGGCATTTTCAGCAATATCCGGTTCATGGGTGACCATAACGATGGTTTGACCTTGGGCATTGAGATTTCTTAATAAATCGATGATTTGTTCAGAAATGGCACTGTCCAAATTACCGGTGGGCTCGTCAGCCAACAACACCGCCGGATTATTAATCAAAGATCGGGCAATGGCCACCCGCTGAATTTGACCACCGGACATTTCATTGGGCATATGGTGAATGCGTTCTCCCAACCCCACCTGCTTTAATAATGTTGTGGCTCTTTCAATGCCATTTTGTTGCTGTTGCGGTGTGGCAAATCGCAATGGCACCAAGACATTTTCTAAGGCCGATAACCGTGGTAACAAATGAAACCCCTGGAAAATAAAGCCAATGTGTTCATTACGAATTCTGGATAACTCATCATCACTTAATACACTGACATCCTGACCTGCCAACCAATACTTGCCGGAAGTGGGTTTGTCCATGCAACCCAAGATATTCAACATGGTGGATTTGCCTGAGCCAGAGCGTCCCATAATGGCCACAAACTCGCCATCAGCAATGTTCAAATCAACACCATCCAAAGCCCGAATGGTTTCACCTTGGGTGCGATATATTTTTTCTATATTTTCCAGTTTTATCATTTGTGATTGTGTGGTCAGCCGCTGTGACGTTATTATAAGGTGTTGCTTGTGAAAAGAAATAGGCCAAAGGTACTTGGCGCATGCTGACTTTTTAATCAACGGTAAATTTATCAACAATAGACTGAACTTAGCGTGAAAAGTGCCCGTTATTTAAGGCCGCAGTCGAATTCATTTTTTTCAGGATTGACGATGAGTGGCCCAGTGAATCCATATTAATAAGTAATAACACTCAGGTCAAATGCAAGAGCCCGCAATGTCGGGATTATATTATGGGACACACATATCAAGTACCGCACTTAACTGATAAAAGTAAGGATTATCACCTGGAATCAATCCATGAGACAACCACGGTGCCATCAACACCCACAAACCAATAATCAAAATAAAGAGCGCTCCGGTGCGACGCCAGAATGTCATGGAACCCCGCTCCATGATACTGCGGATGGCCCATTGCGAAGCCAATAAAGGCAAAATTGTACCCAAACCAAAAAACAACATAAACCGCAATCCACTGAAGGTATCGGCGGTTGTGGCAGCAATTATCAACATGCCATACAACAAGCCACAGGGAATTAATCCCCACAACATACCCTTAAAAAAAGAGGCGGCACTGTTATGTTTACTTTGTAATTGCTGTAATTTTTTCGATACTTTTGACCAGCCCGGTAAAGGTTTTTGAATGGTCAATAAACGGTGATTTTTAAAAAATAAAGCCGCCGCTGTTAACACCAACATAACGCCCATTAACATGCGTAACCAAAACCCCCAAGCCACCACCGGAATAGATAAACTGGCACCTTGGACCAATCCGGCAAATAAAGCACCCAATAAGGTATAGGTTGTGACCCGGCCTAAATTGGTAATCAAAACCTGCTTGTTGTTTTGTTTATGACACAGTGCAGCACACAAACCGCCGCACATGGCGATACAATGAAATCCGGAAAAAAAGCCAATAATCAGTGGCGTAAAAAAAGCCATTAATTAGTTACTCAGCATCATTTGCTTTATTGTTGTTGGTCTGTTGCTGTCGTCTTTGATAACGGTCTGCCGGGGTATCATCTTCTAAAATAGAATAGGCCGGTGAGTCTAAATCATCAAATTGATTCTTGCTAATGGCCCAATGAATCGCCCAAACAGCGGCAATCGCCAATATCAGCGATAACAGCACCAACACAAAAATCATACTCATTTGTTAACCCCGTAAAAGACGACGTGAATTTAAAACCACCAGTAATGAACTCAATGACATGCCAATGGCAGCCATCCAGGGGGCTAAAAGCCCCATCATTGCCACCGGTGTCACTGATCCATTATATAACAAGGCCCAAAATAAATTTTGTTTGATGATGGCATGGGTTTTTTGAGCGGTGTCAACAGCATGCTTAATGGGGGACAGCGAACCACCCAAAACAATAAAATCAGAAGCGGAATGGGCTAAATGGGCACCTTGTTTTAAACTGATGGAGACGTCAGCCTGGGACAACACCGGGGCATCATTGACGCCATCACCCACCATAACACAGCGTAATCCCTGTTGCTGAACCTGTTCAATGGCGGTAATTTTATCTTCAGCTTGCATATTCCCTTGATAGTGCGCAACCCCTAACTGCTCTGCCCAAGCCGCCACGGTGTCAGCTTGATCACCACTGATAATGGCCACTTCACGGTGATTGTTTTTGAGCCAATGAAGCAATTCCTGAGCACCTTTCCTGGGTTTGGTTGCCAAGCCAAAAGCCGCTACAATGGTTGTTTCACACGCTAAATAGACCAAAGTTTGACCAGCTTCTACCTGCACTGGTTTGAATTTATTCACAATAACGGATTGTATCCACTCATAGCTACCCATGCGCCATAATTGTCCGGCTATCACACCCTGAACACCCCGACCGGCAAACTCCTGGGCATCGGCAACAACCACCGCTTGTTGGTGGCGAAAAGCACTGGCCAAAGGATGATTGCTGATGGCCTGTAAGCCGGCAGCAATATGCTCAAGTTGTTCATTTTCACCATAACGATGAATGCTTGCCACGGCCAATTGATCTTCTGTGAGGGTACCGGTTTTATCGAAGAACCAATGTTTGCTATGTGGCAGTTGTTGCAAGGCTTCAGTGTTATTAACCAAAACCCCTTGCTGTAATAGTTTAATACCACTGGCAGTTAATGCAGTCGGTGTCGCCAGCGATAAAGCACAAGGGCAGGTGGCTATCAGTACCGATAGTACCACCGGTAGCACCAAATCCGGTTGCTGTTGCAGATACCAAAACCCGGTTACCAAGGCCAAAAGTAAAACCACCGCAACGAAATAACCGGCAATGCGATCAACCGTTTGTAGGGTTTTGGGTTTTTTACTTTGTGCCAGCTCCATTAGATCCGCTAATTTTGCCAGAAATGTATTCTGATTATTAACGGTGGTCTGAATAGTAACATCTTCATTAAGTAAGCGCGAGCCGGCATACACGGTGTCACCAATGGTTTTCTTTACCGGCGTCGATTCACCGGTTAATAAAGACTCATCAAAACGACCCTGACCATGTCTTATTTCACCGTCACAAGGCACCACTTGTTGTGATTTGATTAATAACAAGTCTCCTTTTTTAATTTGATCCACCGGAATCTGTTCTGCCTGGTCGGCGGATAGTCGTAAAGCACTGACCGGAATCAAGGCATTCAGTGCTGACCGCACATCCATGCCCTTGTGTTTAACCGCAGATTCCACATAGCGCCCCAACAATAAGAAAAAGATAAACATCGCCATGGAATCAAAATACACATGACCATGGTCAGCGAAACTGATATAAACACTGACAAAATAAGCAATACTTATAGACAAAGCCACCGGCACATCCATGCCCAAGTGTCGATTTGTGACATCACGCCAGGCATTGCTGACAAAACTTTGACCGGCATAAAAATAAACAACAGTGGCAATCAACAGGCTAATCAATCGGAAAAATTGGCCAATGTCTGGGTCTTGGGCCATTGATTCCGGATTGTATAAAGGCACGGCTAAAGTCATTATAAACATCATGCCAAAACCGGCCACAGCGATTTGTCTGAGCTGTTTTTTCCGAGCCAAATCTGCTTGATGGGCTGTGTCTTGTTGGTACATGGGCCGATAACCCAAGCGTGCCACCTGCGAAAACAGATCACTGAGTGTCAACAGGGTCGGGTCAAACACGACCCGCATGTTCTGGGTGACACTGTTAATTTGCAAATCTTGTACACCGGGCAAATCCAATAAAACTTTTTGAATTAACCAACCGCAGGCACTGCAATACATGCCTTCAATTTTCATGGTTACCTGACGATGATTGTCTTCGCTTACTTGGGTTAAGCGCTCAAACACCGCTGGTTCATCCAAATGCGACCACGACTGAATGGCGTCATCGACTTGGGCTCCGGGCCGTTGACCGTCGCGGTATTGATAAAAGTCATCGTGGCATTGCTCAGCCAGAAAACGAGCCACTGCTTGGCAACCGATACAACACATGGGCTGCTCAACGCCATCTATGTTTGCTGTTAACTGACAGCCCTTAGGCACCGGTTCCCCACAATGAAAACAATGCGAGGTGTTGTTAGGCATTTAATCGTTTTTAAGTTGAAATTTGTTTTGCTTAGCAATCACTTGTGGAGGATGTTGATAAGCAACGTACACTGTATATAAACTGGCAACAACGGCCGATGCCGGTAAAGCAATAATAAACCAAACCCAGGCATGTTTATACCAGGGTGCCGGCTTGAATTGGGTGGGTTTTTCATTCATTTGTTATATCCAAAATATTTAACCGTTTCGGTACTGCTGTTATTGGGATTGTCGACCTCATTGACAATGACCTTAATGGTGTTAATCTTCTTATTGGCCACAGATCTGTCGGCACGTATGCGAATGGGCACACTGATGAGTTCACCGGGTTCTGCGGATAAACCATTCTCACCTGATTCAAAATCAACCATTAAACCATCTAAGCCGGTCGCCGTTACCTGATATTGGGCCGTCACCGGACCCTTGTTCATGATTTTCAGATTGTAAACATTTTCAATGCGCTTTGCGTCAACAATGCGATAAAAACTATTGCGATCTGGAATGACATTGGCATCAATGGTGCTGCGGGTAAACAAGGCATAACTAAAACTACTGAGTAAAATCATTAACACAGTAAAATATATAATGGTCCGCGGTCTAACAATGCGAGAAGGTTTACCTGCTAAACTATTCTCCGTGGTGTAACGAATTAAACCTTTCGGTAATCCGACCGTTTCCATGACATCATCACAGGCATCAATACAAGCGGCACAAGCGATGCATTCATATTGCAGGCCATCACGGATATCAATACCCGTCGGACACACCTGAACACACATGGTGCAATCTATACAATCACCGGGATTTTCCGCTTCGCGTCGGGATTTTCCGCGCATTCTGGGCTCGCCACGTTTAACATCATAAGAAATAATGAGGGTTTCTTTATCGAACATGGCACCCTGAAAACGCGCATAGGGACACATATAAAGACACACTTGTTCTCGTAAAAATCCGGCATTACCATAGGTGGCAAAACCATAAAAGAACATCCAAAAAGTTTCCCACGGCCCTAAATCCCAGGTCCAAACACCCACCGCCAATTCTTTAATCGGAGTAAAAAAGCCAACAAAAGTAAATCCGGTCCACAATGCAAAAGAAATCCACATCGCTTGTTTGGCCGTTTTCCGCCAAATTTTATTAAAGTTCCAAGGCCCTTTGTCCAACTTCATGCGTTTATTGCGATTACCTTCTGTCAGTTGCTCCATCCAGATAAAAACTTCGGTCCACACGGTCTGCGGGCAGGCGAAACCACACCACAAACGGCCGGCCAAAGCAGTGAAGAAAAACAGTGAGAAAGCGGCAATAATAAGCATTAAAGCCAAAAAGATACAATCCTGGGGCAACAAGGTAATGACAAAAATAAAGAATCGGCGAGCCGGTAAATCAAACAACACC
>QQUO01000159.1 GCA_008501575.1 Pseudomonadota bacterium | reverse complement strand
GTGACAAAGCAAGCCCATGAAATGCTCAATAACTTGAATCAGCAATTAAACGTCACCGCAACACCGTAACATCTCAAAAAATACGAAGACCCGGGAAAGCCCAAGCTGTTTATTTTGTTAAATATTCGCCGGCAATGGTTTGAATTTTATCAATCATGGCATTTAAACCGTTACTGCGGGTTTGCGATAAATGTGATGACAGACCAATCAGTTCAATGAAATCGGGTTCTGTATCGACAATATATTGAGGTGTTTGTTCTGAATAAATGGTCATCACCAAAGCAATCAAGCCCGAGACAATGGCGGCATCTGAGTTGGCATAAAAGTATAACAGGCCGTCTTTGTACTCGTGAATGAGCCAAACCTGAGATTGACAGCCGGCCAATAGGTTTTCTTCCACTTTATGTTGCGCGTCCAATTCAGGCAGTTCTTTGCCTAAATCGATGATATATTGGTATTTTTGTAACCAATCGTCAAACAAGTCAAAGGTTTCAATGATTTCTTCTTGGTTATCCATGTCAGTCATAGGAATTCTTACTAAATTAGTTATTTAAATTGCCATTGGCTGCCATCAGCCGAATCTTTTACCACGACCCCCATTTTATCCAGTTCATCACGAATTTCATCAGAACGTTGCCAATTTTTTTCAAGACGGGCCGTTTCACGTTCTGCAATCAGCTGTTCAATGGTGACTTTGAGGTCCTTGTTGGTGGTTTGTTTGTTGGCAAACCACTGTTGCGGGTCCTGTTGTAACACGCCCAACAATTGGGCCGAAGCCATCAGTCGGCCTTTGGCCTGTTTGCAATCCTCTGGATTATCGGCTTTTTGTAATGATTTGGCCAATACAATCAAACGGGCAAAGGCTTGGGGTGTGTTTAAGTCATCATTTAATGCCGCCACCAGTTGTTCATCGGGTGCTTGCTGCTGTGTGACAACATCAGCATGATCGGCCAACACCTGATACAGACGGTCCAGGGTCTTTTGGGCTTGTTTAATGCTGTTTTTAGACCAGTTGACCGATTGCCGATAGTGGGCATTAAGCAATACCCAGCGCACCACTTCGCCGCCATGGGCTTGGACCACATCACGGATCAGTTCAATGTTTCCCAGTGATTTTGACATTTTTTGGTCACGCATGGTGATGAAACCATTGTGTAACCAATAGCGGGCAAATAAAGGCTGATCATTGGCACAGCAACTTTGGGCGATTTCGTTTTCATGGTGGGGAAAAATTAAATCCTGGCCACCACAGTGAATATCAATGACTTGCCCCAAGTGTTTGGCTGCCATGGCTGAACATTCTATGTGCCAGCCGGGTCGGCCACGCCCCCAGGGACTGTCCCAACCGGGCAAATCATCAGAAGATGGTTTCCACAACACGAAATCACCCGGATTGTTTTTATAATCTGCGACTTCCACCCGGGCCCCGGCGCGCATGTCTTCCAGGTCACGTTTTGACAGCTGTCCATAAGATGGATAAGTGGTGACGTCGAATAACACATGACCGTCACGGTGATAAGCATGCCCCTTTTCAATCAGTGCAGTAATCATCACAATCATTTCTGCAATGTGTTCGGTGGCGTGTGGTTCGATATCCGGTGGCAATACATTAAGTGTTGCTAAATCCTGATTATAGGCTTTGGCGTAATAACTGGAAATGGTTTGGATGGATTGCCCACTTTGTTGTGATTGTTGATTGATTTTATCATCCACATCGGTGATGTTACGGGCAAATATGACTTTTGGATAATGGTGTCTTAACAGTCGATTTAACACATCGAACACCACGGCCGGCCGGGCATTACCGATGTGTGCATAGTTGTACACAGTCGGACCACACAGATAAACAGTCACCCGATCTTCATCCAGGGGTATAAACGCTTCCTTGAGACCGGTTAAGGTGTTTTGAAATTGCAAGGCCATGGTTAAATGCAAATAAAAACGCCTATTGTAAATCATCAATTCCAGCATTGCACAGTGATTCAAAAGGATTAATTTTGGTGTTGCATATCGCGGTCTTGTTGTTTGTCTTTGGGTTAATCAATGATTTCAATCAATCGGTCTTGTTATCACCGCTGCTTTTTATGATAATAGGCGATTGTCAATTTCAAAACAGTTTTTTAAACGTTTTTAAAATCAATCAGTTACATGAAAAATCGCGGCCCCCAAGCTGAACAATTAATGGTAAGCACAGAACCAATGGCCAATCAGCTGATTCGATTTGCGTATATGGGCCATCCCCAACCGGACGAACAGACGGTTGTTTTACCTTTTGCGGTTCTGGCTCAATCTCCCGGTTATCAAGAAATATGGCAGGACAACAGCCAAATCCTGGAAGTGGATTGTCAGGATAATTATTTAATGGTAAAGAGTGCATCCTTTTTAGTGCTGGCCTATGACAGTGAGTCAGCCGATCTGAATGAAGTGGTGAGTGAAATTTATTCAGATGCATTTCAACGCAGTCACAGTGAGGACTATGCACACTTAATTCGGGTGTGGAATTTTTTTCCGGCCATTAATGATGACATGGGCGGCATGGAAAACTATCAGCGTTTTTGTGTGGCACGACATGCCTTGTTGGATCAGTACAATCAATTGGGCCGGCCGAATCCTGCGGCCACTGCCATCGGGACCCATAACCGGCAATCATGTTATGTTTTCATGTTTGCAAAATCCCCCGGAACCGTGATTGAAAATACCCGTCAGGTATCGGCTTGGGAATACCCATTACATTATTCTCCAAAACAGCCTCGGTTTTCACGGGCCCTGCAGTTTGGCGATTTATTGATGTGCAGTGGCACTGCCAGCGTGGTCGGGCATGAAACCAAACACAAAGATGATTTGTTGTTACAGTTTAAAGAATGCATGACCAATGTCGGTGTTTTGCTAGCCGCATCTGACAGTAATTGTCGCTTAGAGGATGGTTTGTTTCGATTTTATTTACGGGATGTTGAAGACGTCAATGACTTACAACATTGTATTGCTGACGTTGGATTAACACAGTTTGTTATTCTTGGTGGTGACATTTGTCGAGAAGACTTGTTGGTTGAATGTGAGGCAGTGTTTCAAAATGGCTAAAAAATAGGTTATGATGTTAACAGAAGGGTTCAATTGTTCTTTACTTGCGGCGCTCGGCGCTTAGCAGCCAATCCACAGAGGAATCAAACATGTCAGACGTGTTTAATGATACAGAGTATGATGAATTATATTTAAGCGAGCGGTTTCAAAACAGCAGTTTTTTTGAGCTCAGCGTGGAATCGATGAATCGGTTTCTGTCGATGTGTCATCGCCGTAAATTTCCGAATAAAACCACCATTATCCGTCCCGGTGATTTAGCCAATACCTTGTATTACATCATAAGCGGATCGGTCACCATTTCTTATGAGAATGATGAGGGGAAAGAACTTATTTTGGCGTATTTAAATAAAGGTGATTTTATAGGTGAAATGGGTTTATTCATGAAAACCGAACGTCGTGAAGTGATGGTTAAGGCTAAGGAAAAAACGGAAGTGGCTGAAATTGGCTATATGCGACTGGGACAATTGTTTGAAAATGAATTGAAAGAAGACGCCAGCCATATTCTGTACGCCATCGGCACGCAGTTAACACACCGGTTATTACAAACCTCACGTAAAGTCCATCGCCTGGCATTTTTGGATGTCACCGGCCGCATTGCCCGCACTTTGCTGGATTTGTGCAAAGAGCCGGCCGCATTATCACATCCTGAAGGCACGCAAATTAAAGTGTCGCGGCAGGAAATATCACGTATTGTGGGCTGTTCCCGCGAGATGGCCGGTCGGGTGTTGAAAGAATTACAAACCCAGGGCAGCATTGCTGTCAAAGGCCACACCATTGTTATATTGCATAAGCGCGAAGACCAACCGGCGATTGACGATAAACCGGCCGACGATTAAATAATCTGTGCTGTTGTCATATTGCCGTCATAAAGACTCCTTACGATGGCCTTATTTTTAAAGACAGTCCATTTATGACAAAACAAATCCTCATTG
>QQUO01000189.1 GCA_008501575.1 Pseudomonadota bacterium | reverse complement strand
AATTCATAAGGCAATGCCAAAAGCACCACATCTAAGCGCCCTTCCATCAACAACTCATAAATATCGGCTGTTTTACCCTCATGGATTTCCAATTCCAATTGCGGGTAATTGGTTTTTACGTGGGGTAGTAAATTAGGCATCACAAATGGACCGATGGTCGGAATCATACCCACAGCCAAGCGCCCTGATAAGGGCTTTAAATTACCCTGAGTCAAATCTTTAAGCTTTTGCAATTCAGCCATAATCGCTTGTGACTGGTTGTACACTTCACGACCTAAATTGGTAATGGTGACACTTTTGTTGGTGCGATCCACCAGTTGGCCACCTAAGGTTTTTTCCAGTTCTTTAATGGCCACACTAAAAGCCGACTGTGAAACAAAACAACTGGCCGCGGCCTGGCCAAAGTGATTGTGCGCCACCAGCGCATTAAAGTAACGCAACTGTTTAATGGTTGGATCATGCATTATGATGCGGACTGTTGTAAGGCTTTATCAACAATTTCATAAACATTGGCCGAGAGAGAAGCACTTTCATGAATGCGCTTAATTTGCCCCAGCATCTGATCTCTTAAGTCAGGGTGAAATTGTTTGAAATCATTGAATAAACTGACCATTCTGGCCGCAACTTGTGGGTTAATGGCGTCTAACGCCAGCACCTGATTGGCTAAAAATTCATAGCCTGATCCGTCCGGTGCATGAAAACGCGTTAAATTACCGGCACAAAAAGCCCCCAATAATGAGCGCACGGCATTGGGGTTTTTCAATGAAAACACAGGCAGTGACATCAATTGTTTCACCCGATCTAATGTGTCTTCTGCGGGAATGGTGGCTTGAATGGATAGCCATTTATTAATCATCAAAGGATGATCCTGCCAACGGTTATAATAATCGGCCAACAAATCCTCAAACCCTGGTGCCTGTTGATGGGCCAACAACGTTAAGGCCGTCACCGCATCTGTGTAGTTATCGGCTTGCTGATATTGTTGTTGGGTGAGTTGATAAAACTCTTTATTGCCAGTTTGTGCCAAATACCACAAGCATCTGTTTTTCAGACTCCTTTGGGCCACTTGGCGGGCGTTAACCTGATACGCATCATCACTGTGATTTTGATGATAAACCGATAAAATTTCGACCTGTAATTGCTGATTAATTTCACTGACCAAGCGCTCTTTGGCTTGGTATAAAACAGCCACATCAACGGCTTTCATATTAACAATCAGTGACTGTAAGCTGGGCAAAGTCATGGCAATGGCCATCAAACCCGAGTCAAGCTCATCATGCAATAACAGTTGTCGAAATGATTCAAAAAACAAGGTCGGTGTGGTGTGTGATTCCTGCGCAATGAGGGCTTGGTATTTAGCCTCAATAATTTGTTGCTGTAATTGCTGAGCTGCATCCCAGCGATTAAAAGGATCCCGATCATGCCGCGCCAAAAATGCCAACTCTTCAAACGACAACGACTGCTGCAACCGAACCGGTGCTGATAATCCTTGTAACAAGGAAGGTGTCGGTGTTTTTAAGACATCTTCAATCACCAATGTCTGTTGCACTTCAGTCAGCTCAAACACGGTTTCTGTGTCAGATTGTGCATTGAGCTTAAGTGGCTGACCATCCTCATCATACAAAGCCAATTTAATTGGGATGTGCATGGCTTGCCAGGCTTGTTGACCTCGATAACTGTCCGGTTGCTGTTGCTGAAAATGCAGGCTGTATTGCTTTTTGTCCTGGTCATATTCTGTTTTAACATTGACCACGGGCGTACCGTTTTGACTGTACCATAAACCAAACTGAGTGAGATCAACACCATTGGCATCTGCCATGGCATTGAGAAAATCATCACAGCTCACCGCGGTACCATCATGTCGTTTAAAATATAAATCCATGCCTTTTTGGAACCCGGCTTCAGCCAACAAAGTGTGATACATGCGCACCACTTCAGCACCTTTTTCATAAACGGTCAGGGTATAAAAATTATTAATTTCCAGGTATGAATCAGGCCGTACCGGATGGGACATGGGCGAGGCATCTTCTGCAAATTGAGCGGCGCGTAAATGACGCACATCTTCAATTCGTTTAACCGCACGTGATTGTTGGTCTGAAGTAAATTCCTGATCTCGGAAAACTGTTAAACCTTCTTTTAAACTCAGTTGAAACCAGTCACGACAAGTAACCCGATTACCGGTCCAATTGTGAAAATATTCATGTCCAATCACCGCTTCCACATTAATAAAATCTTGATCCGTGGCGGTGTCTTTTGTGGCCAAAACATATTTGGAATTAAAGATATTCAGTCCCTTATTTTCCATGGCGCCCATGTTAAAGTCATCGGTTACTACGATGTTGTATTCGTCCAAGTCATAAGCCAAATTAAAACGTTGCTCATCCCAGCGCATGGCATTTTTTAAAGACCGCATGGCAAAATCACAGGCATCAATATTTCGATGCTCTGTATAAATTCGTAACTGAACCTGTTTATCTTTGGCCGTGATAAAGTTATCTTCAATATAAGCCAAATCACCGGCCACCATGGCAAACAGATAACTGGGTTTGGGATGCGGGTCAATCCATTTGACGTAGTGTCTGTTATGCGATAAATCACCCATTGCCACCTGATTACCATTGGATAATAACACCGGATAACGGGATTTATCAGCCACAATGGTCACGGCAAACGGTGCCAGCACATCCGGACGATCCGGATAATAAGTGATGCGGCGAAACCCTTGTGCTTCACACTGGGTTAAGAAGAAATCACCGGACTGATACAGTCCTTCCAATGCGGTGTTTTCACCTGGATATATTTTGACCTCACTGCGCAATTCAAATTGTTGCGGTAAATCATGCAACATCAAACCCTCATCGGAGAGATGTAAATCATCCACGGACACCTCATCACCATCAATGGATAAGCGTTGCAAAGATAAATGACGACCATCTAAAAATAAGTTACTGTCTGAGGCTTCGCTGTTTTGTTTAAACAATATCCGGGCCCGTACCAGGGTATGATCATGTTCCACCAAAAAAGCTAAATCAACCCATCGCACCCAATAATTCGGTGGTTGATAGTCACTGCGAAGAATTTCTTTTTTTGTTTGACTCATACGATGCTTTAATCAAATAATGACGCCATTGTAGCGGAATGTCTGGTAAGCGTCAGTTAAATTACGAGACTTAATCAAGGCCTTTTTGATCGGTTTGTTGTGAACGGCGGCGCAAGAGACGACCCATAATTAAACCAAATTCAAATAAAACCCACATGGGAATGGCTAACAACACCTGAGAACTGGGATCAGGCGGTGTCAATAACATGGCCACCACCAAGATACCAACCACAATATACGGCCTTTTAGCCGCCAATTGAGCGGATGAAGTAACCCCCAAAACAATCAATATAATGACCGCCACAGGGATTTCAAATGCCAGACCAAAGGCAAAAAATAAGCGAATTACTATGTCTAAATAAGAATTAATATCCGGCATATAGACAACCCCTTGTGGGGCGATGCTCGGCAAAAAAACAAACAAGATGGGGAACACCACAAAATAAGCAAAGGCACAACCCAAATAAAATAAAACAATTCCACTTAATAATATCGGCATGGCAATTTGCTTTTCATGTCGATATAAACCCGGTGCCACAAATGCCCATATCTGGTAAAAAATGACCGGCATGCTGATGATTACCGCCAGAATAATAACCATTTTAAAGGGTGTTAAAAATGGCGATAACACACCCGTGGCAATCATTTCCGTGTCGCCTGACAGGTTCATCATCACCGGTTTGGCAATCACCGTGTAAATCTCGCCGGCAAAAGGAAACATAATGACAATTAAAACCAGAACAGTCACCACCGCTTTCAATAAGCGACTGCGCAATTCAATTAAATGATCAATAATTGATTGCTCTGAATCAGTCATTGTTGTCTTTATTTTTCGGTTCGATTTCGATGGTTTCTGACAGTTCAGCCGCCAGCTGTCTGTCCTCTTCTGCCATGGCGTTGGCTTTGAGCTT
>QQUO01000230.1 GCA_008501575.1 Pseudomonadota bacterium | reverse complement strand
TCCGACAATGTGAGCGACTTTTTGGGGCGAATTTTAACCAAAAAAGTAAGCAACAAGCAATCCAATATGCACAAAGGATAACTCACCGCTATCAACTGTTGGCTCAATTTGCAACCGGTGATGAATTGCTCATTAAAAAGGCCCACAGAAAACACCGAAAATACACCCATTATCATCAGCAGTCGTTGCTAAAATACTTTTATCAACAACGTCCAATTAAACGCTTTAGGTACATTAGGATATCTAAACAAGATCATTGAATCTTATAACTGATTGATAAAATGATTTCTCGGTATCAGCCTTGCACCCATGGTTGCTAAATGCGGGTTATATAATTGACAATCAAGGAATGTAATGCCCTTGGTTTCGAGGTAGGCGCATAATGCAAGCATGGCATATTTTGAACCGTTTTTCTGTAAAGAAAACATCGATTCGCCACTGTATACGTGTCTGGTTTTGACCCCGTATAAGCCTCCGGCTAATTGACCATCAATTTCTACTTCAATACAAAACGCATGACCGGAATCAAACAACGCCAGGTAGGCGTCAATCATTTCATTATGGATCCAACGACCGGGTGTATTTCTGTTTATAAAGGCACAATTTTCTATCACGGCTTTAAAATTTCTGTTGATAAAGAATTGCGGCTGATATTTATTATAGGCTTTAGCCAAACTGCGGCTAATGTGGATTTCTTCCGGTGGTAACACCATGCGATAGGTCGGTGACCACCACAAGATGGGTTCATCATCACCATACCAGGGGAAAATGCCCTGCTGATAAGCTGTGATTAATCGTTGTTTGCTTAAATCGCCGCCCATACACAGCAAGCCATCCGGTTCTGACAACGCCTGGTCGACAGATGGAAAATCACCGCACTGTTTTAAATCAGGTAAATATATCGACATCGAAGTAAATAAGACCGGCCATCAAAGCCGGTCTTATGGGCTTAACTGGATTGTTTGGCTTCTAAAGCATCAATATATTTTTCAGCATCCAGGGCGGCCATACAACCAGTTCCTGCCGAGGTAATGGCTTGTCGGTATACATGATCCATCACATCACCGGCAGCAAATACACCTGGTACAGATGTTTGGGTGGCGTTGCCTTGCTGGCCGGATTGTACCGTAATATAGCCACCAACCATATCCAATTGGTTATTGAATATTTGGGTGTTGGGAGAATGACCAATGGCGATAAAAACACCTTGTACATCCAATGTTTGAACAGCTTCATTTTTGACATTTTTAATTCTTAAACCGGTGACGCCACTGTTATCACCAACCACTTCATCAACCACATGATCCCACAGTAACTCGACATTGCCATTTTTGGCTTTTTCAAATAACCGATCTTGCAGGATTTTCTCAGAACGTAATTCATCGCGGCGATGAACCAGGTAAACTTTTGACGCAATATTGGATAAATATAAGGCTTCCTCAACTGCTGTGTTTCCACCACCAACAACTGCAACAGGTTGATCACGGTAAAAGAAGCCATCACAGGTGGCGCAGGCAGAAACACCTTTGCCTTTAAATTTTTGTTCAGATTCGATGCCCAAATATTTGGCACTGGCACCGGTGGCAATAATTAAGGAATCACAACTGTATGTGCCTTGGTCACCGCTTAATGTTATGGGTTTTGTGTGCAAATTCACTTCATTAATATGGTCAAATATAATTTCAGTGTTAAATTTTTCTGCATGCTTGAGCATACGAGCCATTAGTTCAGGTCCCTGTAAATCATCAGGATCCCCGGGCCAGTTTTCGACATCTGTGGTGGTCATGAGTTGACCACCTTGTTCAAGACCGGTAATCAAAACAGGTTGTAAATTTGCTCGGGCTGCATAGACTGCCGCGGCATATCCAGCAGGGCCGGAACCTAAAATGATAACTTTCTGATGTTGTTGATTCATGATAATGTGTTAGTTAAATGCTTTATTATAGTGAATGCTAAGTTATTGTAAATGATTATAAATTGGATACATTAATCGATTCAGTCAATGACAAAAATAGGTATAATTAAATAATTCAGGATAAACGACCAATAATAAAAATAATATGATCGTCGAAATACAACATAGAGTTCAAGTGTGTAAGGAATTGGTATGTTGGCCATCTTTATTCAGGTTGGTGCAATGACATTGACGACCTTATTTCGTTTGCTTCCACTTTTATTGTTGCTTTTACTTACTGCAAGTAATGCACCAGCAAATCAATCCGTCAGTTTACAGTTAAGGTGGTCACCCAGCTTTCAATTTGCCGGGTTTTATGCCGCACAATCGCAAAAATATTATCAGCAACAGGGTATACAAGTTTCGGTTAAATCCGGGTTTAACGAATATGAAGAGTTGGTTTCTCCCATTGAAGAAGTTATGACCGGTCGTGCTGATTTTGGCGTTGATGATTTGCAATTACTGGACACCATTGATGACGGCGGACAATTGGTGATACTGGCACCAATCATGCAAAAATCTGCCACAGCTTTAGTCACGACGGCGACTAATCCGATAACAAAAATACATGATTTAATGGGTAAAACCATCAAAGTGCCTAAAGATAATCATTTGATTAAAGAATTAAAGGTGCTGTTAAATGCCCATCAAATCAGTTTAGATGAGGTTCATTTTATATTCGGTCCCATTTCGGTTACTGATTTACATTCACCAAACATTGATGTTCTGTTAACTTACGGAGCCAATGTGGAATTTAATGCACGCTTACATAATTTGCAGGTGTCAGTAATACATTTATCTGACTTGGGGAGTTCATTTTTTGGTAATGTGCTGTTCACCCATCAATCAGTCATCAATGAACAACCTGAACTGGTGAATCGTTTTTTACAAGCAAGCCTGGCAGGTTGGCAATATGCCCTCACACATGAGTTACAAATAATTGAGCAACTGAGTCAATTAAATAATCATCTTGTGCCGAGAAATGATCGAGTGAAGTATAACCAAGCATATGCGGCAAGTATGCAGCAATACATGCAATGGCCGCAAGTAACTGTTGGCCACTCGCCAAGGTCACGCTGGCATCAAATATTTAATGACTTATATAATTCTAACTTGATGAAAGGAGGCTGGAATATTGATGATTATTTATATTCACCACACATCAGTATTCGACAATGGGGCTTATATTTTATTATGCTGGTTACCGGCGTCGTTGTATTGTTTATTGTCGTCCGTTTTAACTCCTTGCAAGAATACCGCCATGTTTTTGTTATTGGTTTAGTCATTATTTTATTATTGTATGCCTTAATTGAGTACAACATTTGCCAACGCCATGAGCAGACTTTACGATTTAAAACCCTCCAGTCCGCCCAAGATTTAAACACATCTTTAGGCAATTACATTAATAATGATGTGATTTTGGTGAAAAACCTGGCCGCTTATATTGCGGTAAACCCAAGTTTGGACAAGGCAGAATTTCTTGCCTTTTGTGCTGAGATATTTGAACAAGGTGAAGCCTTAATTAATTTAGCTGCAGCTCCCAATTTAATCATAAAAATGATTTACCCAATCACTGGTAATGAAGCGGCTTTGGGTATGGATTATAGACGTGTGCCCTCTCAAAAGGCATTGGTCTTTCAGGCTTTAAATGAACGAAAAACTGTGTTTAGCAATCCCATGCAACTTATCCAGGGTGGGCGGGGTGTTTTCATTAGACAAGCTGTATACACTTCGCAGTCCGATGAGCCCTGGGGGGTGGTGACAGCCACAGTGGATATTAATGACTTATTTGCAAAGGCTGGTATTTTTAGCAAAGCCGACCAGTTTAATATGGTCTTAGAAACCAAGGATCTCAATGACCAAACGTACACAATTTATGGCAATCCTTACTACATAAAACATTCATCGGCACTTACAGTTCCGATGAATATTACTGATAACCAATGGCAGCTTTATATCAGTCCCGTCGAAGGCTGGTCTTTAGGTACCATGCAACTTTGGTTGTTACGGCTGATTGGGGTGTTGTTTATTGCTGTGTGGTTTTTTAGGGTGCGGTTTTTACTGAAGCGCAAAC
>QQUO01000042.1 GCA_008501575.1 Pseudomonadota bacterium | reverse complement strand
ACATCTGAAAAGGCTTTGGCGGTGTTGGCGGCATCCTGGCCAGTCATGGCATCCACCACAAACAGTGTTTCTGTTGGTTTTAAACTGTCTTGTAAGGCTTTGATTTCCTGCATCATGGATTCATCCACGGCCAAACGGCCGGCGGTATCCACAATTAAAACATCATAAAATCCTTTTTTAGCGGCGGCCACTGCACTCACACCAATACTGACCGGATCATCAATCACCGATGATGGGTGGACGCTCACGCCGATTTGTTCACCCACAGTTTGCAGCTGTTCAATCGCCGCTGGTCGATAAACGTCTACCGAAACCATCATGACTTTCTTCTGCTGTCGTTCCGTTAAGTATTTGGCAAGTTTACCTGAAGTGGTTGTTTTACCGGCACCTTGTAAACCGGCCATCAAAATAATTACCGGTGGTTGCGCATTAAAATTAATACCTTGGGTTTCTTCACCCAGCACCCGCTCAAGCTCTTCTTGAACCACTTTAACCATCATCTGTGCCGGCTTAACACTGGTTAATACTTCTTGTCCTAAAGCACGCTGTTTAACATCCTCAATAAAGGATTTCACCACCGGCAAGGCAACATCCGCTTCCAACAAAGCCACCCGAATTTCGCGCAAAATATCTTGAATATTGTCTTCGGTCAAATTCGCATGGCCACGAATTTTTTTAATGCTTAGTGTGAGTCGATCTGTGAGATTGTCAAACATGAATTGATTATCCTGTTGGTAAATAACGAGCATGCCATTATAATGGCTTCATCTTCAAAGATAAATGAGACCATCAACAAATATCGTCTCCCAACGCCATGATCAGTCTTTTTATTGCCACAGCAGTCGCCCATTTATTGGCTTTGTTGACTGTAAAAAAATACCCTGTTTCGATTCTGTTCTTAGTTTTGAGCAGTTTATTTCAAACTGTATTGACCGGTGTCTTGCTTATGAATGAAAGCGGCTGGAACTTTAATACCCAAAATGCATGTTTGGTGGTCAGTTGGCTGGCCAACATCATTGTCATTGGTGGACAATTTAGATTAAAAACCCTGCGCTCTTTATTAAGCCTTATCGCCATCGCCATCATTTTATGGATATATTTCAAACCGCTACCGGTTTTCTCTAAACCCTACGCGCTGTTCATCGACTTACACATTACCTTATCTATCTTGGCTTACAGTTTTTTATTTGTGTCTTCCTTGGTGGCCATTAATTTAGCCCTACAAATTTACCGTCTCAAGAAGGATGCATTTGTCAGTCCGGATTTAAGCATTAACAGCTTATTAAAAAATGAGGAAAAGCTGTTTTTATTAATTGTGATTGGCTGGCTATTTTTAGGCTTGTCTTTATTGTCGGGTGCCCTTTTTATCGATAATTTTTTTGGTAATCAAATGGGCCACAAAATTATCTTCTCAATCATGGCCTGGATACTTTTTTCGATATTAATTGCCGGCCGTATGCTCAAAGGCTGGCGCGGTAAAAAAGCCATTAAACTCAATTTAATTGCCATGGCCTTATTAATGATTGGTTTTTTGGGTAGCTACTTGGTGATTGACTACATTTTATAATGCTGGCCGCACTTTCAACAGTTCAATTAATCAGCATTATTATCGGCTTATTGCTGTTATCGGCCTTTTTTTCCAGTGCCGAAACCGGGCTGATGGCCTTAAACCGCATTAAACTGAAGAATGATGCCAAAACCATCAAAGGCGCTTTATTGGCCCATCGCTTATTACAAAAGCCCGATCGCTTAATTGGTATTATCTTAATCGGTAATAATTTTATTAATATTTTAGCCACCGCCTTAACCACATTATTAGCCCTCAAAGTGGCCGGGGAGCAAGGGATTGTCTATGGCACCGCCATTTTAACCATAGCCATCTTAATCTTCGCCGAAATCACCCCAAAAACCTATGCCGCCATTCATCCTGAACGCATTGGATATCCGGCAGCCTACATTCTGACCC
Organism: Pseudomonadota bacterium; assembly: GCA_008501575.1. Taxonomy (GTDB): domain Bacteria; phylum Pseudomonadota; class Gammaproteobacteria; order Xanthomonadales; family Marinicellaceae; genus Marinicella. Next base: position 2,064 of record QQUO01000042.1, on the reverse strand, counting down.
CTCTGCTTAAAATATCCTGGCCTTTAGTCTGGCTTATTAACTTGTTCACCAATGGCCTTCTCAGACTCTTGGGCGTACCGGCAGAATTGGCTGAAAGGGCCTTATCAAGAGAAGAGCTGAAAACTCTGGTGATTGAAAACGACATGCTGAATCCGGATGTTCATCAAAAGATGATGATTAACGTCATGAATTTGGAACACATTAAAAACGAGGATGTTATGGTGCCGCGCAATGAAATCCAAGCCATCAATATCAATGATGACTGGCACAGCATTGAACGTAAAATAGTCGGCACCTACTTAACCCGGCTACCGGTTTATCAGGACAACATCGATCAGGTGATTGGTATTTTACATATTCGCACCATCCTCACCATGCTAAAAAACAGCAGTTTGACAAAAGAGAAATTAATCAGTGTTTTACGCAAACCGTATTTCGTGCCGGAAACCGCCCACTTATCGGGTCAATTACGTGAATTTCAAAGCAAAGAACGGCGGATGGGCCTAGTGGTTGATGAATATGGTGATTTGGTGGGGTTAATCACTTTGGACGATATATTAGAACAGATTGTCGGCCGATTTACTTCTCAGTTTGGTGACCGTGGTTTGCAAATTATTCAAAAAAGTGAACACCAATATGTGGTTAAAGGACGCATCGCCATTCGATTTTTAAATCGCCGCTTACATTGGGACTTACCCACTGACGATGCCACCACCATCAATGGCCTGATTACGGAAACCATCAAAGATTTACCAACACCCAATTTGGAATTAACCATTAATGGCTACCACATGACTATATTGGAAGTCTGCGAGGACAACAACAATGCCATCAACAGCATTCTTATAGAACGACTTGAAACTGATCAACAATAAATCAAGATAAGCTGCGTTGTTTACCAAACACCGCAAATCCAATCGCAGTCAGCAACAAAAGCAACACAAATAATGCCACGATGACGGTGTTAATCGAATAAGTCATTAAATATCCACCCACCGCACCCCCGACAAAAGCACCCATAAATTGTGCAGTCGAATAGGCACCCATGGCAGCGCCTCGGTATTGTTCAGTCGCCACTTTTGATAACAAAGCCGGCATCGAGGCTTCCAAGTAATTAAACAATCCAAAGTAGACAATCAGACAGACCACAATAACCAGCCAACTTTCGAGACCGAGCTGTAACAACAGAAAATTAATCGCCATTAGCAAAAAACTGACCAACATTAGGCGAATATGATTGTTCTTTTTTTCCTGCCAAAAAATCATGGGAATCATAATAAATACAGATGCCACCATCACCGGCAAATACAGTTGCCAATGATTAATCACCGGCCAATCAAAATAATTCACTAAAATGATTGGCAAAACCAAAAATAATGCGGACATGGTGGCATGAATGGCAAACACACCGATATCCAATAACAACAATTGCTTGTGCTTGATACTTTGCAAGACCTCAATCAAACGATAATCACGATTAATACGTTTGGCAGGTTCATGTACCATCACCAATAGCACCAACAAAGCCAAACCGGCCAACAAGGCCGTCAGCCAGAATAAACCACTCAATCCATATAGTTTTGCCAACACGGGGCCGGTAATAAAAGCCAGCATAAAGGAGAAGCCGATACTAACCCCGACGATGGCCATCATTTTGCTCCGTTGTTCGGGTTTTGAGACATCCGCAATCAAGGCCAAGCCTGTGGCCGCAATGGCGCCCATGCCCTGCACCGCCCGGCCGATAATGATGGTGGAAATATCAGTGGCCAAAGCCGCAATCACCGAACCGATTAAGAATAAACTTAATCCCAAAGCTATGACTTTTTTGCGGCCCCATATATCTGATAAAAAACCCATAGGAATTTGCAAAAAGGCTTGTGTTAATCCATAAATACCAATTGCCACACCGATTAATAAAGGCGTCGAACCGGTAATGTCCTGAGCATAAACAGATAACACCGGTAAAATAAGAAATAAACCATACATGCGCAAAGCAATCATAAAGGCAATGGCAATCGTGGTTCGGTGATGGCTTTTGTTTGAGAAATTTATCATGGTCGGGAA
>QQUO01000303.1 GCA_008501575.1 Pseudomonadota bacterium | reverse complement strand
CGCTTAGCCGAAACCTTGGGCGAATTTATTAGCGGTGATGACCTGCGTCGGGAACTGCAAACCTTCAGCCAGAAACAATTAAACGCGCTGGCCGAAAATTACACAAACTGGGTGCTGAAACCAGCATCCAGTGAAGGTTACCGCACCGCTGAAGTCACTTTAGGCGGGGTCGATACCAAGCATTTATCCTCTAAAACCATGGCTGTCAAAAGCCAGCCCAATATTTATTTTATCGGCGAAGTGGTCGATGTCACCGGCCACTTAGGTGGCTTCAATTTCCAATGGGCCTGGTCGTCGGGCTATGTGGCGGGAATAAGTTTAGAACGATTAAAAAATGCCGATTAAGTTTTCACAAAAAATATTTTCACTTACAGTTGTTTCTATTGTCTTACTGTTGTGTATGGGTGAAGCCATGGCATTTTTAGACACCAGTCAGAATATCATAAGGTCATGGCGAAACGGCCTATTGAAACTTCTCTTGCTTATAATTATTGTTTATTTAGCTGTATTATTTTTATTGATTCATCAGAAGAAAAAGAAGGCAAAACAAATTCTGAAAAAAATTGCAGAAATAGATGATATCTGGAATCCCATAACGATTAAGCATTGGGTTTCTGAGGTGTTTGAGGATGTCTATTTTGCTTATCAACATCGAGATATTAAACCTTTAAAAGGTATATCCACAGAACAATTTCAACAGTCGTTTAATCGACAATTTAGACAATATGACAAAGGCTTGATGGCGTACCATTTAGAAGGCTATGTGATGACAAACTGTGAAATTGTTGCAGTTAAAGATTTTGTTGATAACAATCAAGACAACATGGTCATCGTGGTTTCAGCTGAACTATTTGAGTATTTAATTTTTAAACCGGAAAATCTAGTCGTTGAGGGTGAAAAAGAATTTTTAGAATATCGTGGGCTTTGGTATTTTAAACGCAGTCAAAATAAGTGGTTATTGGATAAAATAGAGCCAGAAGTTTCTTTGAAAGTGCTTAAAAACCTATCAAATCATGTTGAAAGTAATTGAAACAATTCATCATTAAAAAGTTCAATTAAAATAATTGACACCTGTAACGTTATAGGTTATATTGCCTTTATGATACGGAGCTTCAAGCATAAAGGCTTAGCAAAATTCTTTCGTTCCGGTAGCACGGCCGGGATTCAGGCCATCCATGCAAAGAAACTTCGTCTAATACTCGGTCGCTTAAATGTTGCCCATAAAATAAAAGATATGGACTTGCCCGGTTTAAGGCTTCATCAATTATCTGGTAATCGATCCAAAGAATGGTCAGTTATGGTTAGCGGCAATTGGCGAATAACCTTTCTTTTTATTGAAGGAAATGCGGAGGATGTAAATTATGAAGACTATCATTGAGGTATAAAATGTTAATGTATAACCCACCACATCCCGGTGAAGTGATTAAAGAGCTTTACCTTGAGCCATTAGAACTGTCCGTGACTGCTGCTGCAAAGGCACTTGGTGTCAGTCGTAAGACCTTAAGTGCCGTTATTAATGGCCATGCCGGTATTAGCCCGGAAATGGCGATTCGACTTTCAATTGCTTTTAACACCTCAGCTGAAAGTTGGGTTAATCAGCAAGCCCAATATGAACTTTGGCAAGCCGAGCAAAATCGAGACAAGTTAAAAGTCGAAAAATTAATAATAGCTTAAAATTATTTAAAAAATCAGTAGGTTGGGCTTCGCTGTGCTCAGCCCAACCTACCGCTTAGCGCCTATCTTTTATAGGAAGTTTTTTCTGTCTTTGTGCTTTCTTCGTGTTCTTTGTGGTTAATCAATTGTTATTGGTTAGAAGATTTTATTTCATGGGTTTGAATTTTGGCACGTCGAGTGTTTGCTTTTGTAAGCTTTTATGGTTCAGGGGTTGGCAGGCGCGGAAACTTTTAAGGTAGCGTTCGGTGAGGTTTTGATAGACTTGGGTGCCGCGGGTTTTCCATTCGAGCTCGTGGTCTTTAACAGCCCGTTTAACTTCAGCGGGGGAGCCGTGGACGATGCTGCGGTCGGGGGCTTTGAAACCGGGCTTCACATAACTTAAGGCACCGATAATGCATTCAGCACCAATCTCGGCATTATCCATTATCACGGTTTGAATACCGACCATGGTGTTTTCACCAATAACACAGCCGTGTAACACTGCACCGTGGCTGATGTGGCCGTTTTTGCGAATTCGGGTTTCACCGCCTGGAAAACAATGGGCAATGCATCCATCTTGCACGTTGACACCATCTTCAAGCACAATGCGACCGTAATCACCACGCAAACTGGCATGGGGGCCGATGTAACAGTTTTTGCCGATAATGACATGGCCGATAATCGACGCCGTTGGGTGCACAAAACTACTGTCATCGATCACGGGTTTAACGCCGTCTATTTCATAAAAACTCATGGTGACTCCTTATCGTGATAAATTGGCTCTCAGTATTTTACGGGCTTTGTCCTCGGAAATCCCGGCTCTTTGTGCATAATCCCGGGCCTGGTCGTCATCGATTTTGCCGACCACAAAGTATTGTGAATCCGGGTGCGCATAGTAAAAACCGCTGACGGAAGAGGCCGGGTACATGGCGTAGCCTTCGGTCAGTTCCAAATGGGTGTGCTGACTAACTTCGAGTAAATCAAACAGCACATCTTTTTGCGGATGATTGGGGCAGGCGGGGTATCCCGGTGCCGGTCGAATGCCTCGGTATTTCTCTTTAATGAGGGCTTCGTTATCCAAATCTTCATCGGCGGCATAACCCCAATAGCGGGTACGGACCTGGTGATGCATGTATTCTGCGAAACATTCCGCCAATCGATCAGCCAGGGCTTTTAAGATTATGGCCTTGTAATCATCGTTATCGGCTTTGAAGCGTTCAATATGGGGTTCAATGCCGACTCCGGCGGTGACTGCGAAGGCACCGATATAATCCTGTACATTACTGTCTTTAGGGGCGATAAAATCACTTAAACATAAGTTGGCTTTGGGTTTGTCGGCTTGTTGGCGCAGATTCAAAAGCCGATGACTTTGCCCTTTGTTTTCAATGATGACATCATCACCGTCACGGTATGCCGGGAAAAATCCAATCACGGCTTCTAAAGACAGCCATTTGTGATCGATAATTTGTTGCAGCATGGCTTGTGCATCCTGAAACAATTCCCGGGCGCTTTCACCCACCAGTTGATCGTCTAATATGGCCGGGTATTTGCCGTGTAATTCCCAGGCCTGAAAAAACGGTGTCCAATCAATAAAGGGTTTTAATTCCTCAATGGGCGTGTTTTTAATGACTTTAATGCCGGTGAATGTGGGTTTCGGTGGCTGGTAGTTAGTCCAATCAAGTTGTAAGGCATTATCACGGGCGGCTTGTAATGAAATGATTTTCTTATTTTGATCACGGTTTTTGCGCCGCTCTCTGAGTTCTTCATATTGCGCTTTGATGTCCTGACAAAAATCATCGCGGTCTTGATCAGAGAGCAATTTTTGCACCACATTGACGGCCCGTGAAGCGTCCTTCACCCAGACTGTGGCATGCTCATAGCCCGGTTCAATTTTAATGGCAGTATGGGTGCGCGAAGTGGTGGCACCACCAATCATCAGGGGCAAGTTCATACCACGTTCCTGCATTAATTCAGCGACATAGCACATTTCATCCAAAGAAGGCGTGATTAAGCCGGACAAGCCGACAATGTCGGCTTGTTGTTCAACTGCGGTGTCGAGGATTTTTTGTGCCGGTACCATGACACCAAGATCGATGATTTCATAGTTATTACAACCCAGGACCACCCCAACAATATTTTTACCAATGTCATGAACATCGCCTTTAACGGTGGCCATCACCACTTTGCCTTTGGTTTGCTGGCGGCCCTTTTTGGCTTCAATAAAGGGTGTCAGGTAGGCCACAGCCTTTTTCATGACACGGGCGGATTTCACCACCTGTGGCAGGAACATTTTACCGGCACCGAATAAATCGCCAACCACATTCATACCGTCCATTAGAGGCCCTTCAATCACTTCGATGGGTTCTTCCAGGCCTTGTCTGGCTTCCTCGGCATCCTGTTCAATAAAATCGCTGATACCGTGTACCAGAGAATGGCTGATGCGGTCATGTATCGGTAAATTACGCCAGGCGGTTTTATCGCTGTTGTCGGTTTGGCTTTTTTGTAATTCCTGGGCCAGCACCATAAGGTCTTCAGTGGCATTGGGGTCACGATTAAATAACAGATCTTCAATTTTATCGCGAATATGAGCCGGGATATCATCATACACAGTCAGCTGACCGGCATTAACGATGCCCATATCCATGCCGGTTTGAATGGCGTGGTATAAAAACACCGAATGGATGGCTTCGCGCAGTGGGTTATTGCCACGGAATGAGAATGAAATGTTAGAGACACCGCCGGAGACATGCACATGCGGCAGATTCTGCTTAATCCAACGGGTGGCTTCGATAAAATCCACGCCGTAATTATTATGCTCGGCAATACCGGTGCCGATGGCAAAAATATTGGGGTCGAAAATAATGTCTTCCGGCGGAAAATTGATTTTTTGGGTCAGTAAGTCATAACAACGCTGGCAGATTTCAATACGGCGTTGCAGATTATCGGCTTGTCCCTGCTCATCAAAGGCCATCACAATCACTGCCGCACCGTATATCATGGCCAAACGGGCGTGCTGTAAAAATTCCGCTTCACCTTCTTTGAGGCTGATGGAATTAATAATGCCTTTGCCTTGAATCAGCTGTAAGCCGGTTTCCAATACACTCCATTTTGAAGAATCAAGCATGATGGGAACTTTTGAAATATTGGGTTCTGAGGCAATTAGTTTTAAGAAGGTGGCCATCACTTGTTCTGAATCTAATAAGCCCTCATCCATATTAATGTCAATAATCTGGGCGCCGTTGTCCACCTGTTGTTGTGCCACTTCCACCGCCTCAGCCAGCTCATCGTTTTTGATTAAACGTTTAAATTTAGCAGAGCCGGTGACATTGGTGCGTTCACCGATATTAATAAAATTAATTTCCGGGGTGATGGTTAAGGGTTCAAGCCCCGATAATCTGCATAGGGGTTTTAGTTTAGGTAACGGGCGCCCGGTTTTCGAAAGGTTCAATGCGGCAATGGCTTGAATATGTTCCGGGGTGGTGCCACAACAACCACCAACGACATTAATGTGCCGGCGGGAAATCATGTTAGATAAAATACTGGCCATGGCTTCAGGGCTCTGGTCATATTCACCCAGTTCGTTGGGCAAGCCGGCATTGGGATGAACGCTGATATAACATTCACAAATATCGTTCAGTTCTTTGATGTAGGGGATTAAATCATCTGCACCTAACGCACAATTTAAGCCGATACTAAAGGGTTTGGCATGGCGAATGGCATGGTAAAACGCGGTCAGTGTCTGACCTGATAAAGTTCGGCCACTGGCATCGACAATGGTGCCTGAAATCATCAGGGGCACATCTAACTGCCGCTCATCTAAAATGGTTTGGATGGCAAATAAACAGGCTTTGGCATTGAGTGTGTCGAAAATGGTTTCCACCATTAAAATATCCGCACCACCATCCAATAAGCCATTTACCGCTTCACTGTAAGCATCGGTTAATTCGCTGAAGGTGACATTGCGATATTCCGGTCGGTTAATGTCCGGTGAAATTGAAGCAGTGCGGTTGGTGGGTCCCAATACCCCCACCACCCAGCGAGGTCTATCCGCCGTACTGTATTTGTTGCACGCTTTTTTTGCCAACTCAGCAGCGGCTTTGTTAATGGCATAACTGTGGTCTTCTGTACCGTAATCAGCTTGTGCAATGCGGGTGGCATTAAAGGTGTTGGTCTCAATGAGGTCACTGCCGGCGATTAAATTTTGTTCATGAATATCTTGAATTAAATCGGCTTGGGTAATAACTAAAATATCGTTATTGCCTTTTAAATCAGAGCCATGGTTTTGAAAGGTCTGGCCCCGAAAATCATCTTCGGTCAGACGCAAGTTTTGTATCATGGTGCCCATGGCTGAATCGAGTAATAAAATACGTTGTTCAACCGCTTCAGTTAAGGCTTGGTGGGTACTTTTTTGTGAGCTCATTTTATCGCCTCGGCAGTAATAATTTCAAAATGTGGCAATCGCTGTTCCTGAGACGTAATGCGGGCTTGTGCCGACTGGCATTGCTGTTCCATAAAATAAGCTTCAATGGTGTCCGGTTTAAAACCCATGTGAATATGGCCGTATTCTTTTTGCACGTGGTGATGGGCGTGTTTGTTTAAGGTGGCTAACATGATGCGGCCCTTGGGTTTAGTGACTCGCACCGCTTCGGCAATGGTTTTTTTGGGATTTTCGGCATAGGTCAAAACTTGTAATAATAAAACACAATCAAACTGATTATCAGCAAATGGCAAATCATGCATATCGGCTTCGGCAAATTGGACATTGGCAAGATGCTGCAAACGCTTTTTAGCCGCCTCCATGGCCTTATGGTTATTGTCAACACAAGTGTATTGTTTTGATTGCGGGGCCATTAATTCAGCCAAAACGCCATCACCGGAACCGATGTCTAAAACACTTTCTAATTGAATCATTTGGGCAATTAATCGGGTGGTGGCCTCCCAGGTTCTGCCCGGTGAGTAGTGTCGTTCCATGTCGCCGGCGACACTGTCAACCCATTGGTTTCCTTTGGCTTTCTGACTCAATACCAGTTTTAAGCGTTTTTGATCCTGTTGTACCAAGGGGTTATTGCCATAGTGGTCACTCAATAAATCTAAAAAAGCCGGATATTGCTGTTTAAAGGTACCGGTATTAATTCGATAATATGCGAACACACCTTGTTTTCGAACAATCACTAAATCATTTTGGCGTAACAATGATAAGTGGGTGGACACCCGGGGTTGAGGCATTTGAGTGACTTCTGCCATTTCAGCCACCGTTAATTCATTGTCATGCAGCATCAGTAACAAGCGAATGCGTGATTCATCTGCCAAAATTTTAAATAATTCATTCAATTCCATATATCTATATATGCGAATAAAGGGATATGATGGATTTTAGTGAGATTTGTTAAAAATACAAGCTTATTTTTCAGCTAAACTCATTTGATTTGTAGAATTGAATTTTTTGAGTGGCGTCAAGTAAAGTGGAAATAGCGGTTTTCAACCTACCTTTTCAAGACTTAAAAAGTTACAATTCACTGAGTTTATCGGCTATCTTGCGATGGCGTATTCGTGGTCTTTCAGAGACCGTAAATTAATGTTTTTGAGTGAAGATGTAAAACCTTCGGGACGCCATTAGTTCCCAGTTTATTAGCAGCTTCATAGGATGGAATTATCATGCATTCATTACTGACTTCTGAGCATAAAAAATTTATCAAAAAATTTGCCGGACACATCAAAAAAAATAAATATCCCTACGGCCAGAGCGCTGAACAATTAGCCAAACAATTATTCACCCACATGACCATGGACGAAGTGACTTCTCATGATATTGAGTATTGGGGCGATGTGGTTACCCGGATGATTGCCATTATGAGTGATTCCAGTTTGAAAAAACCGGTGATTGAGGTGACCCAGTTAACGGAGAGCCAAACTGTATCACATATCTTTTTGGTTAATGACAACATCCCGTTTTTGGTGGATTCAGCGACCATGGCTTGTGCCGAGTTCGGCTTAGAAGTGAAACTCATTTCTCATCCGATTATCCAGATTCAAGGTCAGGACAAAAACCGGGTGCTGATAGACAAACCCAAAAAGAATGATATTCAGCTTAAATCATTGATTTTCATTGAAGTGTCAAGAATTGATGATGACAAAGAGCGACAACAGTTACAAGCCTACTTAGAGAAAGTGTTTACCCAGATTCGTTATGCTGTGGCTGATTGGCAGCCGATGTTGGCCAGGTTGGCTGAAGCTAAAGATATGCTGGGGAATTTAAAAGATGAAAAAAATAAAAAGTCACAACAAAATTTCCTGGACTGGCTGGCGGCCGACAATTTTACTTTTTTAGGTTACCGAAAATATCAAAAACAAAACAATTATTTGGTGGCCGAACCGGCATCCGGACTCGGATTATTAAGCCCAAAATTGGATGCCGATAAAAATGATGTAAGCCAAATTAAAGTCAGTGACTATAAGGTCAAGAAACAATCTGATTTGGTGGTCTTAACCAAGGTTAATAAATTATCCAAAATTCACCGCAAAGGTAACCTGGACTACATCGGCGTATTAGAAACCAACGACCAAGGGAATGTGGTGGCTGAACATCGTTTTATCGGCTTATTCACTTCTCAGGCAACCAACACCAGTCCCTTAGAAATTCCTTATATTAAAATCAAAATTAAACAGCTGATTAAGCAGTTTGCTTTTGAGGCGAATTCTCATTCTGAGAAAATGTTAATGCATATCATTGACAGTTTTCCCAGAGATGAGGTCATGCAAAGCAACACCAAAGAATTGTTCTATGCCATTTATCAATCACTGGCGATTCAAGAAAAAGTAACGACTCAAGTGATTGCCAGAGTGGAAAAATTTGGCCGTTATGCTTCATTTATGATTTATGTGCCAAAAGATTTATTTAACACCAAAATTCGCTTAAAAATTCAAAATTTAGTCACCCAAGCGGTCGACGGGGTTGAAGTGGAGTATGCGGTATCCATTGATGATTCTCACTACGCCCGACTGTATTTAGTTATTCGTGATGTAAAACAATTCGATAAACAGTTAATCGCTGATTTAAAACAAGACATTATTGAAGTGGTTAGAACCTGGGAAGATCAGTTGCGAATGGTGCTGATTGAACGTCTTGGCATAGAACGGGCGCAACCATTAATGTCTAAATTTAAAGGTGCTTTTCCGGTGGCATATACTGAAGATGTCAGTCCCCGGGTGGCTTCTTATGACGTGGAGCACGCCGATAAACTCATCAATAATGAAGATTTACGCGTTAGTTTATATATGCCGCGAGTCAAACATCAGGGTGAATTTCGATTCAAAGTATTTCGCTTTAATAAAACCATGCCCTTAAGTGAGGTTTTACCTGATTTGGAGAATTTGGGTTTGCAGGTGGTCAGTGAGCGGCCTTATGAATGGCAATTGGCTGATGGCCGCGTTATTTGGGTACAGGATTTTGATTTAAATTTAGCCTCCGGTGCTTCCTTAAAATTGGAATTGGTCAGAGAACGCTTTCACAGCACCTTTGCTAAAGTCAGACGCAAAGAGTTGAGTTCTAATCCATTAAATAAATTGGTTATTTTAGGCGGTCTAAATTGGCGTCAAATTTATTTTTTGAATGGTCTGGTGAAATACCTGTTACAAACCGGTTTACCTTACAGCCGGGATTATATTGTTAAAGCTTTGGTCAACCAGCCCCACATCAGTCGCTGGATTGTGGAGCTGTTTACCATCCGCTTAAGTCCGGCTCTTGATCAATTAGATGCCACAGAAATCAGGGATTACTTTAAAGCCTTTAAAAAGAAATTTGGTGATCAACTGAATCACCTGAACATTTCACTGAATGATAATCAACAAGCGTGTGTGGATAAGTATTTTCGCAGTCGTAAATTAGACCGAGAAAGTTTAGCCGATAAAGTGGAGAAGGTGATTAATGCCTTATTGGTCAGTGTTTCATCACAGGATGAGGATCGCATTATTCGTTATGTCACCGAAACCATCCGCGCCATTTTGAGAACCAACTTTTTCCAAATTGATGACAACGATCAATTCAGACCAGCCATGAGTATCAAAGTTAACTCATCGGCCATTTCATTTTTACCTAAACCGGTACCTTACCGTGAAATTTTTGTGTACTCCCCGGACGTGGAAGCGATTCACTTACGAATGGGTGAAGTGGCGCGTGGTGGATTGCGTTGGTCAGATCGCTATGAAGATTTTAGGACTGAAGTGTTGGGTTTAATGAAGGCCCAACATGTTAAAAATTCAATCATTGTACCGGTGGGCTCAAAAGGCGGTTTTGTGGTGAAACGCTTACCTCAGGGTGATCGTGATACGGTGATGGCTGAGGTTAAACGTTGTTATCAAATTTACATCGGTTCAATGTTGGATATTACTGACAATATCATCAATGAAAAGGTGGTTTATCCTGATAATGTGGTGCGTTACGACGGTGATGACCCTTATCTGGTGGTGGCCGCTGATAAAGGCACCGCCACTTTTTCAGATATTGCCAATGGTATTTCAACCGACCGAAATTTCTGGCTGGGTGATGCCTTTGCCTCAGGTGGTTCAGTTGGTTATGATCATAAAGGCATGGGGATTACTGCCCGTGGTGCCTGGGAATCAGTAAAACGCCATTTCAGAGAATTGGGTGTGGATTGTCAAAAGCAAGACTTTTCCGTGGTCGGTATTGGTGACATGGCCGGTGATGTGTTTGGAAACGGTATGTTACTCTCGAAACACATTTGCCTAAAAGCCGCCTTTAACCACATGCACATCTTTTTAGACCCAAATCCTGATTCAGCCACCACTTGGAAAGAGCGTAAACGCTTGTTCGAAATGCCACGTTCTTCCTGGGAAGATTTTAATCAAAAACTGATTTCCAAAGGCGGTGGTGTTTTTTCTCGCTTTGATAAGGCCATTCCTTTGTCTGAAGAAGTGAAAGAATGGTTAAAATTGAAACAAGATGACATAGCGCCCCAGGATTTAATTAAAAAGCTCTTACAATCTGAAGTCGATTTGGTTTGGAATGGTGGCATTGGCACCTATTTAAAAAGCAGTGAAGAAAGCCACGCGGATGTGGGTGACAGCGCCAATAATAGCTTGCGGGTTAATGGCAATGAATTACAGTGTCAAGTTTTTGGCGAAGGTGGAAATTTAGGTATGACCCAGCGTGGTCGCATTGAATATGCCAAAAAAGGTGGGCGCGTCAATGCCGACTTTATTGACAATTCTGCCGGGGTTGATTGTTCAGACCATGAAGTCAATATTAAAATCCTGTTACAACAAATGATGAAACAAGGTGAACTGGACTTGCCGGCTCGTAACAAATTGCTGGCAGACATGACCGACGAAGTGGCTCGTTTGGTGCTGACCAATAACTACCGCCAAAATAAGATTTTATCCTTTATGCTGCATGTCAGCCCAGAGCGAATTGGTGCCAAGGCCCATTTAATTAAGACCCTGGAAAATAAAGGCTTATTGGATCGGGAAATTGAGTTCCTGCCTTCTGAAGCTGAACTCAAAGAACGGCAACAAAATGGTGAAGGCTTATACAGCCCTGAATTGTGTGTGTTAATGTCATATTCCAAAATCGACTTATTCAAAAAGTTATTGGCATCTGACGTTTTAGATGATCCATGGTTGCGGGATGTGATGGTCCATTATTTCCCCAAACAGTTACAATCCATTGATGCCAAATTCATGGATAATCATCAACTTAAACGTGAAATTATCGCCACAGTTTTAACCAGTCAAATTGTGGACCGTATGGGTGCCACCTTTATGTTGCGGATGAATGAAGACACCGGTGCTGATACGAGCGCCATTGCATTGGCCTATTTTTTGGTGGTGGAATTATTTAATTTGAATGATTTATGGCAATCCATTGATGACCATGATGGCCAAGTGGCCGCTGAAGAACAGCTTAAAGCCTTAAAAGCCATTTGGTCATTTGTACGTCAGGGGGTTCGATGGGTCCTTAATAACATTGGACACAGTATTGATTTACAGGCCCAGTTAAAACAATTGCAATCAGGTGTCAGCCAATTTGTCTCTGATTTTGAACAACACATCACAGCGACGGATGCCCAGGTGTACCAGCGAGAGAATAAAGCGCTGACTGAAAAAGGCTTTGCGAAAAAACTGGCCAACAAATTAGCGGCTTTACCCTATATTAATGCCGCTTTGGATGTGGTCAAAGTGGCTAATGACGGTAAGGTATCGGTTAAAAATGCGGCTGACATGTATTTCCCACTGGGGCAATACCTGAATTTGGTGTGGTTGCATGGTATGGTTGAAAAGTTACCGGTGGACAGTCATTGGCATGTTCATGCCCGGGGTGATTTACGCGATGATTTGAGTGAACATCATGCCCAGTTAACGGCGGTTTTAATTCGCCGCTATGGCACCAAAAAATCAGCTCAAGAGGTCATGGATCAGTGGCTTCAAGACCAGCAGAAAATGGTGCGCAATATGAAACAATTAATGACCAACATAAAAACCGAAAAACAAGCTGATTATGCCACGGTTATGGTGGCCGTTAATTCATTGAGTAATTTGGTGTCGGCAACCCGGTAATGAAAGGGCGTAAAAAAAGCAGCTTATGGTCAGCTGCTTTTTTTCGTTTAAAGGAATTCAATCGTGACTGCGTTTGCGGTATTTCTGAATATTACTGTGAAACAGGGCACGAATTAATTTATCCGGTAATAAGCGGGTCATTAAGGCAATCAGCTGATTTCGCCAGCCATTAATCTTTATGGCTTTATTCTGAGCTAAGGCATGCAAGGCCTGTTCAACCACCTCGTCAGCGGACATCCACAGGGATTTTGACAGTTTATTCATGCGGTTGCGGGTGCCGTTTACATCATGAAATTCAGTGTAGGTAAAACCGGGGCAAACAGCGGTCACATGCACCCCAAAATCTTTGCCTTCCAAATGCAGCGAATGGGCAAATTTAATCACAAAAGATTTCATCGGCCCATACAGGGTATGTCCGGCTGTCGGTGGTGCCAAACCTGCCAAAGAAGCAACCTGTAAGATTCCACCCCGACCGGCTTTTTTCATGGCCGGATAAAACAGATAAGTCAGCTTAACCAGACCATTTAACATGACATTTAACTGCGCCTGGTGCGTTGCCCAATCCACCTGATCAAAGTCACCGGGCACCCCATAACCGGCATTGTTTATCAGCATGGAAACCGGCCAATCATTTTCCTGGCATTGTTTATAAATTAAATCAGGGGCGTTTGTATCGGCTAAATCAGCCACAATATAGACCGCCTCAATACCATGTTTAGCCTGTAACCCCTGGGCAATGTCGTGCAGGCGTTGCGACCGCCTGGCGACCAGAATCAGATTGTGTTTTTGTGCGGCCAATTGATTGGCAAAAGCCAAGCCCAAACCGGCGGATGCACCGGTTATGAGGGCGAAATGTTTTTGTGACATGCCGCTTATTTAATGTCTAATGTCGGCAGTCTGTGGTCTTTTAAGGTGGCGTAATAATAAGCCAGATTTTGAATGTCTTCATCGCTTAAGGTGGCGGCAAAACCGGCCATAATGGCATTGCTGCGTTGCCCTGAACGGTAATCTTGCAATGCCTTGCTTAAGTAATCAACGTATTGACCGGCTAAATTCGGGTAGGTGGGCAAAATACCAATACCATCCATGCCGTGACAGGCAGCACAGACCTGTTCAGCTTTGGCTTTACCGGCTTCTTTATCAAACGCCATGACTGACGATGACAGGCTGATTCCGATAATTAAAAATAAAGTGGTTACCATGGTTTTTGTTCGATTAATCTGTGACTGATTCATTGTTTATCCTGCTTGTCTTGGCCAAATTGAGAAAAATACGCGGCGATATCACTGATGTCCTGATCACTCAGGCTACCGGCTTGGGCTTGCATGGTGCCGTGTTGTCGGGCACCGTCACGATAATCTTTCAAAGCGGTTTCTAAATAAGCGGCATTTTGACCCCCAATTTTAGGGACGTGGTAATTTGGATAAGAGTTTTTATATTTTGGAATGCCATGACAACCGGTGCAGGTGTAGGCAATTTGTTCACCGCGAACCACATCGCCTTCTGCCATCACTGAACCGAAGGAAAAAAATAAAGCTAACAATAAAATCTTTTGCATGATGAACAATGAAAATAAAAGGGATATTATAAGCAGGATTAGCAAGTGACTCAATTGTTAAAAGCCATTTTTACCCGAGTTTGCTAAAAATATTATTTA
Organism: Pseudomonadota bacterium; assembly: GCA_008501575.1. Taxonomy (GTDB): domain Bacteria; phylum Pseudomonadota; class Gammaproteobacteria; order Xanthomonadales; family Marinicellaceae; genus Marinicella. The sequence goes on along the minus strand of QQUO01000303.1, from coordinate 1,771 downwards.
TTATTAACGTTCTATTAATTTAACTCAGCTATAATGCCTGAATTGATTAAATGCGTCATTGATCCATTTTTATGGTGGTTGTTAAGATTTTAATGAAAACCAATAACAACCATATTTTATCTACTTTTTTAAAAGGTATTATTATGAAAAAATTAATCACATTAACTATTTTCCTTCTGTCATTGGGTTTGGTTTCGGCTGTTAATGCAAAAACCTGTGAACTGGAAATTGACAGTAACGATCAAATGCAATTTGACAAAAAAGAAATGACCATTGCTGCCGATTGTACTGAAGTTAAATTAACCTTAACCCATTCAGGCACCATGGCAGCAAATGTTATGGGTCACAACTGGGTACTCACCCAAACAAATGACATGCAAGCAGTGGCCACAGCAGGAATGTCAACCGGTTTAGAAAATGATTATGTGCCTGAAGATTTAACCGATGTAATTGCCTACACCAAAATTATTGGTGGCGGCGAAAGCACATCCATTACTTTTGATGTAACTGAATTATCAAAAGATGTTAACTACTCATTCTTCTGTAGCTTCCCAGGTCATTGGGGTGTGATGAAAGGTAAATTTATCGTCGAATAACAGCGACCATAATAAATTAAAAAAATCCCGGGTTTATTCCGGGATTTTTTTTGTTCAAACAATCCGGACTTCTTCTTCTAAAGTGATGCCGAAGCGGGATTTAACGGCTTTTTTGGCGGAATGGACCAGGGCCAGCAGGTCATCATGGGTGGCTTGGCCATGGTTGACCAATATCAGGGCGTGTTTATGATAAAAGCCGGCATCACCAATGCGTTTTCCTTTGAAATGGCATTTTTCCAACAGCCAGGCGGCACTGGTTTTAAGTATGTCTGATTTTCCCGGGATGGGGAAAAAGGGCATTTTCTTGAATTTCTTCTGTAATTTGTCAGCTAAATCCCGCTCAATAATCGGGTTTTTAAAAAAACTGCCGGCATTTGGTAATTGTTGTGGGTTGGGTAGTTTAGATTGGCGGATTTCAGTAACCGCTTTGGCCACATCTGCATAGCTGGGATCGCTGATATCCGCTAAATGTTGGCTTAGGGCAGGGTAGCTTATGTTAATGGGGCGGTTGGGGCGCAGGTCTAAACCCACCCGGCTAATAACCCAAGGTTGGTCATGGTATCGGAATATACTGTGACGGTAGCTGAAATGGCATTCTTCGTTGCTTAAGCGATGATAACCGCCGGTTTGCCAGTTATAGATTTCGACCCACACCAGCACATCCTTTAATTCCACCCCATAGGCACCAATATTTTGAATCGGTGCGGCACCGACGGTGCCTGGAATGAGGGCTAAATTTTCAATACCGCCAAGTTTATGACTAATTGCCCATACCACCAGTTCATGCCATGAGGTTCCAGCCCAGGCCACCACTAAATTGTCAACAATTTGAATGTGATTACGTGGTTGGATATGTGCCACTAAGCGGTTGATTTGCGGACTTAACAAAAGATTACTGCCACCGGCCAGCACCAGCATATCTGAAACCTTTAGGTTTTTCGGCAAAGTTTCTAAGTCACTCAGGGAGTTAATGCTTAAATATCGCTCACAGACACTGTCAACCGCTAAGGTGTTGTACTTTTTAAGATTATGCTGTGGATCCATGTGTTTGTGTTAACCAGTGGTTTATATCTTTAATCAATTGTGGACCGTGATAAATCAAGCCAGAATAAATTTGAATTAAATCTGCGCCACAATCAAATCGCTGTTGGGCGTCTGCCACACTCATGATACCA
>QQUO01000016.1 GCA_008501575.1 Pseudomonadota bacterium | reverse complement strand
GCCATTGTAGCCATTGTTATTCGTGGCTTTACTTTTGGACTTGATTTCACCGGTGGCACCGTACTTGTGGTGCATTATGATGAGGCGGTTGAATTAGAGGATGTTCGAAACCAATTAGAAACCGTTGGTTATGCTGATGCCGTGGTCAAGAACTTTGGCTCCAGTCGGGATATTGAAATTACCTTGCCACCCATTGAAAAGCTGACCAATGAGACGGATGAATTGGTTTCAAATGACAGCCAGCAAAGTGGTGGTGATGAAGCTAAACTCAGCAACATCATACTGGAAATATTACAACAGCATGATGCCAGTGCCCGTATTTCAAAAGCAGATTTTGTCGGTTCGCAAGTGGGTGATGAATTAATTGAAAAAGGTTCTTTGGCTCTGTTGTACGCCATTTTCGGTATTTTAATCTATGTCACCATTCGCTTTGAATGGCGCTTTTCCCTGGGTGCCATTGTGGCTTTGGTGCATGATGTTATTATTGTTGCCGGGGTATTTGCCATCTGGCAGGTTGAATTTGATTTAACCGTTCTGGCGGCATTATTGGCGGTGATTGGTTATTCTTTGAATGACACCATTGTGGTGTTTGATCGTATTCGGGAAAACTTTTTATCCGGCCGTAAGGCAGAAACTGAAGCCATTATTAACACCTCCATCAACCAAACTTTATCACGCACTGTGGTGACTTCATTTACCACCATGTTGGTGTTGTTTGCTTTGTATTTCTTCGGTGGTGATTTAATTAACTCCTTTGCCTTTGCCTTAATCGTTGGTGTAATGATTGGTACCTATTCGTCTATTTTCGTGGCCTCCACAGCGACCTTGGCATTGGGCGTTAGTCGTGAAGATTTAATCCCGGTGGCTAAAGAGGGCGGGAGTTTAGACCACATTCCGTAATGGTTGTCTAACCGATACAAAAAACCCAAGCACCGGCTTGGGTTTTTTTATGGGAATTTACCGCTCAAAACCGGGGCTGATGAATTTACTGAGCTGGGCTGATAATTTAAGGTTGGAGGCAATCAGTTGGCCATTTTTTTGACTGTTCTGTTGGCAGGAAAAATCACTGCACTGGCCGCCGGCTTCGGTCATGAAGAGTTCACCAATCATGGCGGTTATGGTCGCTGCTTGGGGTTGCCAATAGGCATCGAGTCTGCCGGCTGCCACCCAGGCAATGTCTAAAATATCGCAACCTAACATGCGACATCCGGCGGCTTGTTTGTTGATGTTTCTTAAAGCCAAACCGTGGGCGGTCACCAGCGTTTCATTTTCGGGTAAATTGGTGGCCACAATGGCTGCGGACACTTCTTTTTGTTGATCAATGCGTAATCGTTTGTTGCTTAAAAAAGCACCCTTGCCGCGGGTAACGGTAAAACAATCACCGTTAAGAGGTTGAAAAACCATGGCCTGTTGTAATTTACCCTGTTCGCTTAAAATCATGCCGATGGCACAATGGGGTATGTCATATAACAGGTTTGCGGTACCTGCCAAAGGTTGAATGTACCAGCAACGGTCACCTGTATCATGATCACTCAACAAACTGTCTTCACCACGAATGACATCCTCGGGATAGGCCCGTTTAAGGGTGTAATATATATCGTTTAAACTGACTTGCACAGCTTTATCGACAAAACCGTTTTGGAGTTTTTTTTGCACCGATAATAATTCATTTTGAAAGATCAGTTGTTCGATGGATTTTGACGCTTTTAAAGCCGCTTTATGGGCAATGTTGAGTTCTGGGGACATGTTATTGATGTTACGAGGGCAAGCGCGTATGATAGCAAAATTCATCAAAAAAGACATCTATTCATGCACAGACTGGCGCAAATTAATATGGTGCTGATTGGCACCACCCACCCTGGTAATATTGGAGCAGCGGCCCGTGCCATTAAAGTGATGGGCCTCGAGCGCTTATCACTGGTCAATCCTGAGAATTATCCGTCGCCAGAGGCAAGAGCGCGTGCTTCAGGCGCCGATGATGTCTTATCTGAGGCACCGGTTTATGGTGATTTAGATGGCGCCATTGGTGATGCTCAACTGGTTTTTGGTACCAGTTCACGTAGCCGTGGTATGAAAATACCGATGTTAGATATGCGTCAGGCCGCAGATAAGATGAGCGTCGCAATTAAGCAAAATCAGCAGGTGGCCATGTTATTTGGAAAAGAACGTTATGGTTTAACCAATGAAGAAATTCAACGCTGCCATTATCTCGTTAAATACCCCGCCAATCCGGAATACCCGTCATTAAATTTAGCGGCAGCTGTTCAGTTGGCAGCATACGAAATAAGAATGCAGTGTGGCGATTTTGTGCAAGGGGATAAAGTGCCTCCTTTGGAGAAAAATCCATTGCAAATTTGTAATGCTGAAAAAATGCAGAGCTTTTATCAACATTTATTTTCGACCATGGAAGCTTTGGGTTTTTTAAGTCATGATAATCATGCTTCAATGACTGAAAAATTTCGCATGATGTTCAATCGAATGGAGATTGAAACCCATGAAATGGATATGCTGCGCGGCTTTTTAAGTGCCATTAATAAGAACCTGAAAAAATGACGACAATAGACTTGACACTTGCTATGTTCAAGGTAAAATGCCCAGTTCTTGTTGAGGCAAGATGAAATTTTCCCCGGTAGCTCAGCTGGTAGAGCGGGTGACTGTTAATCACTAGGTCGGCGGTTCAAGCCCGTCCCGGGGAGCCATATTTAAAAAGTCGCACTGATTGCGGCTTTTTTTTTGCTTAAAATTTATGTTATAGCAGCTTGTACGTGGGTGTAATTTACTCTGTTATCAGGTAAAATGACCTGCTTTTATCAAATCCATTTGACAGGAATAGACTATGGCTCTTGAAGAATATGATGATTATGAACAAGAACAAATCATCAAAGATTGGTTACGTCAAAATTGGTTCACCATTTTTGCCGGTATCGCATTAGGTATTGGTGGCTTATGGGGTTATGCTGAATGGCAAAACTCACAAGTGGCACAAAGTCATGAAGCGGCCATTGAATACCAACAATTGCTTACGGCGCTGAATGATCAATCACCCGATGATGCCGCCAAGTTGATTGCGCGATATGATGAACAATATGGTGTTAATTATTATGCCATGAAAGCCCATATGGCTTTGGCTGATCGATGGTTAGCAGACAATCAAATTGAGCAAGCCATTGCTGAATACCAAACGGTTGTGAATGCCAAAACCAATAAGCCGATTGCCGAATTGGTGCGTTTACGCTTAGCTCGACTTTATGTGGCCAATGGTAATTATGAAGCCGCCCGTGAACAATTATCAATGGTGCAATCAAGTGCCTATGAAACCGTGGTGGAGGAAATCAAAGGCGATATATTTGTGGCTGAGGACACCCTTGCCAAAGCCCAAGATGCTTATCAATTGGCTTTATTAAGTGGTGAAGGCTACTCCGGTAAAGCCTTATTGGAAATGAAACTTGCTGACGTTAAGGTCAGCGAGTAAAAGAGGTAATTATGCGACTGATACCATTTATTTTAGTGCTGCTACTTACGGTGACGGCTTGTAATTCTAACAAGGATGAGATTAAACCTGCTGAATTAACTGATTTTTCTGCCGTGGGTTCCTTTCAGCAATTGTGGCAAAAGAAATTAAAATCAAAGCAAGATGCATTTGGATACCAGTTGCGCCCGGCCCCAGTAGATGGTGCTTTATTTACCGCTGATGTGGATGGAAACGTATATCGTTTTAAAGCAGATAACGGCCAATCACAGTGGCGAGTTAACGTCAATCATGTGATTAGCGCCGGTCCCGGTGTCAGTCCAACGGTGGTGGTGGTGGCCGGCCCCGATGGCCAAGTGACTGCTTTGGATGCGGATACTGGAGCTCAACTGTGGCAACAACAAGTCAGTTCAGAAGTGCTGAGCCCACCGGTGATTGATCGAAATCGTGTCGTCATTCGCTCCTTAGATGGCCGAATTTACGGTTTAGGCATTAACAATGGTGAGCGTCAATGGTTGTTTAGCAGTGAAGTTCCTAATTTAACTTTGCGTGGAACCAGCACCCCGTTGGCCAACGGCGGCCGATTATACGTGGGTCTGGAT
>QQUO01000083.1 GCA_008501575.1 Pseudomonadota bacterium | reverse complement strand
CTTTTAATTTTTATAATCATTTTACTCTCCCAAAAAAAGCCAACAACCAACAGACAAACAACATGTTTAACGTTGTGACCACTCCCCGCAACACACAGTGATGTTATCAAAAAGAAATCAATGCCGACTACACATCTATTATTTTATCGTAAAAAGGGTTTGATGTATTTAAAAAAAGAACATTGATTCACAAAACTGTGAAGTCGATTCGGTTGCCTAACAGGCCCTATTTCCGGGCATTATTACTTCGCTTAAGCCATCATATGAACCCAAGCTTATTCGCTTAAAAAAAAATACGCTGTTTTCTCAGAAAGTTTTGAGCTCAGTTTTTATTCTTATGGCCGATGATTTCTATCAAACTTATTACATTTTACTGATTGAAACTGGCATCGATGATTGAAAGCTTATAAGACTTAAAATCACGCAATTCAAACTTGGAACACGATCCACATGATAGCTTGAAATTTATTTTAGAATCCGGCGCCGAAGTCTGATTAATAAAGTGAGAACATTCATCAATAAACTCACCCGCTTCATTAAACAGTTCAGCCTTAAGGTTGATGGACGACCAACTGGCATCACCGTTATTTCCTATAACTCCAAGCAATACAAACTCATCTGGTTGAATCCGTTCTTTTGTGACTGATACAGACAGTTTTGCTGTTTCATCATATTCACGGAACATTGACTCAAAATTTTGTTTCTGCAGCTCCATTCGTTCTAATTGCTGCGCTTGCTTCATTTCTATATCAGATTCAATAAACGAATAGGCCATGCCGGCGGCAATGCCTGCAGCAATCATAAATCCGACACCATACAGGAATCCTGTACCCAGTTTAATAAATATTGTTTTCATGTTAGTCACCGAATATTTGAAAATTTCATATTAGAGGACAGTCGTTTTTTTAAATCATTTCCTCGTTCCCACGCTCCGGCGTGGGAATGCATACTTTAAACCTCGAGGTGAAATTTATTCAATACCCCATGTCAGAGCCTTAGCAAAAGAGTAAATCCATACAAATTCTGAGATGTTAAATTTTCTCCCAATTTAATAACCTCAAATCTCAAAAAAGCAATTTTATTTGCTTGATATTCAACCAAAATCTACTTTTTTAAGTTGATATTGAATTACTTGAACTTGATTATCCATAATTCCAATAAACACTATCCTAATCCTGTAACCGGCTTAGATAAAGTTAGTATGTATTTAACCATTTTTTGTACTCCGCCCGGTCTTTCTTTGCTAATTTTTTATTCTTTAGACCGTTGGTAAAAGACCACTTTATGCTCTGCCTAGGATATTCCGCCCAACTAAGAATATCCCTAAAATCTTTTTTGGCAGCTTTTGTGGTTTTTCTCAGTTCTTCAATATCCGAACCTGAAAGTTTGATGATTGCTAACCTTACACGCACCGGTTCTTGTTCATAGCTTTCTACACCGTAGCTATCGAGAATTGATTTCGCAGTATTTCTAACCTCCACTTCTGGAAATAAGTTAATTAATTTTCGAGTGAGAATATTAGCTTCTTTCATTTGTTTAGTTTTAAATTCAACCTACCTACTCCACCAAATCTTTAATTTAACTTATTTGAACTTTTATTTAAGTGATTAGAATACATTTTGAACTATGCGCTTAACAGAATTACACATATGCATTCCCACGCTGGAGCGTGGGAACGAGTGTAAAAATCCTGATAAATTCACTCCACCACCACATCAATAAAGTACTCTTTTTTGCCGTCGACTTTTTTACTGATGAGGCCGTGGACGTCGGATTCGAATCCGGGAAATTCAGCGTTGAATTGTTCGATGTATTTCAGGTAACCGATGACTTCCGGAGTAAAACGTTCACCGGGAACCATTAATGGGATGCCCGGTGGGTAAGGGGTGATTAATATCGCAGTAATGCGGCCTTCTAAATCATCAATTGACACCCGTTCCACTTGACCATGGGCCATTTTATCCCAGGCATCGGCAGGAATCATGGCCGGCTCAATATTGGATAAGTACATGTCTTTGGTAATTCTGGCGATGTCGTTTTGTTGGTACATGCTGTGGATTTGCTGACAAAGATCATGCAGGCCGATGCGTTCATACGCCGGATGTTTGGCAACAAATTCCGGCATCACCCGCCACAGGGGCAGATTACGGTCATAATCATCTTTAAATTGTTGCAGTTCAGTGACTAATGAGTTCCAACGGCCTTTGGTAATACCGATGTTAAACATAATAAAAAAAGAATACAACCCGGTTTTCTCAACCACGATACCGTGTTCATTCAAATATTTAGTGACCACACTGGCCGGAATACCCATATCATCAAATTGGCCCTTAATGTTTAATCCGGGGGTAACAATGGTGGCTTTTATGGGATCGAGCATATTAAAGCCGGCGTGCTCAATATCAAAACCATGCCATTCATCATCTGGATTAATCATCCAGTCGCTTTGCACAGGCACTTCTTCATCACTGAAATCATCAGGACCCCAAACCGTAAACCACCAGTCATCATCACCAAATTCATGATCAACTTTACGCATGGCTTTCCTAAAATTTAAGGCTTCCACCAATGACTCCTCGACTAAGGCATGACCGGCCGGCTGTTCCATCATGGCAGCAGCGACATCACAGGAAGCAATAATCGAATACTGCGGACTGGTCGATGTGTGCATCAAAAAGGCTTCGTTAAAACGGTGCATGTCAAAATGTGAGTCCTGAGATTCTTGTACCAGAATCTGGGATGCTTGCGATAAACCGGCCAGTAATTTATGGGTGGATTGGGTCGAAAAAACCGTGGCATTTTCTGCCCGAGTCCTGCCTTCACCGCCGATGGCGTGCATGTTATGGTAAAAATTGTGAAACGATGCATGCGGTAACCAAGCTTCATCAAAATGTAAGGTATTAAAAGTATCTCCCAATAAGTCTTTAATTTCTTCAACATTATAAATAACGCCGTCGTAGGTGCTTTGGGTCAAGGTTAATATCCGAGGCTTACGGCCTTCGACTTTACTGGCAAAAGGATGTGCTGCAATTTTTTTAGCAATGTATTCGGCAGTAAACTTATGTTTTGTGATGGGGCCGATAATACCGTAATGGTTGCGACTGGGCATCAAGAACACCGGCACCGCTCCGGTCAGAATAATTGAATGTAAAATGGATTTATGACAGTTTCGATCCACCACCACAATATCACCGGTGGCCACGGTGGAATTCCAAACAATTTTATTGGACGTCGAGGTGCCATTGGTGACAAAAAACAAATGATCGGCGCTAAAAATGCGGGCGGCATTTTGCTCACTTTCAGCCACCGGACCATTGTGGTCCAGTAATTGGCCCAGCTCTTCCACCGCATTACAGACATCAGCACGCAACATGTTTTCGCCAAAAAACTGATGAAACATTTGTCCCACCGGGCTTTTTAAGAAAGCCACACCACCGGAATGACCTGGTGTGTGCCAGGAATACGAGCCATCTTCAGCGTAATTCATCAGGGCTTTAAAAAATGGCGGTGCCACATGCGACAGGTATTTATTGGCTTCGCGGATAATATGGCGGGCAACAAAATCCGGGGTGTCTTCGAACATATGAATAAAACCATGCAATTCTCGCAAAATATCATTGGGAATATGCTGGCTGGTTTTGGTTTCACCATACAAGAATATCGGGATATCGGGATTGCTTTTGCGTACTGCTGCAATAAATCCTCGAATCTCCTCAATGGCGCGATCGGTTTCTTCATCGCTGCCATGACCAAATTCCTCATCATCAATGGAAACAATAAAGCTGGAGGCGCGACTGGCTTGTTGTGCAAAGGACGTCAGATCTACATAACTGGTGTAACCGACCACCTCGACTCCATTGTCAGTAATCGCCTCAGCTAAATTACGAATAGCAGAACCTGAGACATTTTCAGAGCGAAAATCCTCGTCAATAACCACAATAGGAAAATGAAAACGCTTAGCCATATCAATAAAAAATAAAAGGGCTTTTATTATCGCTGCTAATTAGCAACTGTCAATAAAACATGTCACCAATAAAATTTAATTTAAGCGCACAAAAAAGCCGCTTGTAGGCACCCGCGGCTTTTATATTTTTTATAATAAACCCTTAGGCTTTAAATAAATCATTAATGATGGCATTTAAGGATTCACTTGGGCGCATGGCCGCTGCCGCTTTGTTATTATCCGGTTCAAAGTAACCACCTAAATCCACGGCTTTACCCTGGGCATCAAGCAATTGCTGCAAAATGATGTCCTCTTGCTGATTTAATTGGGCTGCCACCGGTTTAAAGGTGTTTTGCAATTTCGCACTGTCTTCTTGTTTCGCCAGAGCTTCGGCCCAATATTTGGCCAGATAGAAATGGCTGCCACGGTTATCCAATTCATTGACTTTACGTGATGGTGATTTATTACTTAGCAAATATTCTTCATTGGCTTTATGCAAGGCATCGGCCAACACTTGGGCTTCTTTGTTATTTGTTTTTTCCGCATAGGCTTCTAAAGAGACCGCCAGGGCTAAAAATTCACCCAAGGAATCCCAACGCAAATGGCCTTCTTCGATAAATTGTTGTACATGCTTCGGCGCTGAACCACCGGCACCGGTTTCAAACAAACCACCACCAGCCAATAACGGTACGATGGACAGCATCTTGGCACTGGTTCCAAGTTCTAAAATCGGGAATAAGTCAGTCAGGTAATCACGCAACACATTGCCGGTGACAGAAATGGTGTCTTTGCCGGCACTGACGCGTTCACAGGTGAAACGCATGGCGGCTTTGGGGTTCATGATTTGAATATCCAATCCGTCAGTATCGTGTTCCGGTAAATAAGCCTTCACTTTTTCAATCAGGTTGCGGTCATGGGCACGGTTTTCATCGAGCCAGAAAATCGCCGGCTGGCCGGTGTTTCGGGCGCGGCTGACAGCTAATTTTACCCAGTCTTTAATGGCCACGTCCTTGGTCTGACAGGCACGCCAGATATCGCCCTGCGCCACCTCATGCTGTAACAACACTTCATTGTTATCAGACATAATGCGAATAAGACCATCGGCTTCAACCTCAAAGGTTTTATCATGAGAACCGTATTCTTCGGCTTTTTTTGCCATCAGGCCAACATTACTGACATTGCCCATGGTGGTGACATCAAAGGCACCATTTTCCTGACAATACGCAATGATTTCTTGATAAATACCGGCGTAACTACGATCCGGAATAACCGCATGGGTGTCTTGTAAATCTCCCTCAACATTCCACATTTTTCCGGAGGTTTTAATGGCCGCAGGCATCGAGGCATCAATGATGACATTGTTAGGAACGTGCAAATTGGTAATGCCTTTATCTGAATCCACCATGGCCAGGGATGGGTTATTCTGATAACAGGCTGCAATGACGTTTTTAATTTCAGTTTGTTGTGCTTGGGGTAGCGATTCAATTTTGTCGTACACCGCTTGAATACCGTTATTAACATTGATGTCCAGTTCAGCAAACAAATCACTGTATTTGGCGAACAGGTCGGCATAATAAACTTCCACTGCATGGCCGAACATAATCGGATCGGAAACCTTCATCATGGTGGCTTTTAAGTGTACCGAAAACAGAACATCGGCTTGTTTGGCCTCTTTAATGGCTTTGGCCAGAAAACTCCGCAGCGCTTTTTTACTCATGCATGAGGCATCCAGCACTTCACCTTTTAACAAAGCCAAATTATCTTTTAAGACTTTAATTTCACCATCGGAGCCAAGCCATTCAATGCGTACATTTTGGTCTTTGGGTATGACATAAGATTGTTCGGTTTCATAAAAATCGCCCTTTTCCATGTGCACCACTTTTGTTTTAGAATCTTTAGACCATTGACCTAAACGGTGCGGGTTATTTTGGGCATATTTTTTCACGGCCGCCGCCACCCGTCGGTCTGAGTTACCTTCACGTAACACTGGATTGACCGCTGAACCCAGCACTTTACTGTAAGCGGCTTTGGCTTTTTCCTGTTCCTCGTTTTCAGGATCGCTGTGATAATCAGGGATATCGTAACCGGCTTTTTGCAGCTCTTTAATGGCGGTATGTAACTGCGGAACGGAGGCTGAAATATTCGGTAATTTAATGATATTGGCTTCCGGTTTTTTCGCCAGTTCACCGAGTTCGGCCAGGGCATCATTACGTTTTTGTTTAGCTGTTAATCGCTCTGGAAATTGTGCCAGAATTCGGGCAGCCAGTGATATGTCCTGAGTGGTGAAATGAACGCCGGCCTGAGCGCCATAACTTTGTACAATCGGTAATAAAGAATAGGTGGCTAACGCGGGGGCTTCATCGGTAATGGTGTAAACAATGGTCGGCTTAGTCATAACAGCTCCTTTAAATGGGTAAGACCTCAATTAACGGTCAAATAAGGGCCGGTATTATAGCAAATAAGCGACTTAGCGACAGCATGAATCTGGGCAATTCATGCTGTCAATTGATACCTACAAATTATAATTGCGGCTGTCACCGTTTTAATTGTCAAAACCATCAGCAAAAATAAGATCCGGTAAGCCATTTGGACCATTAATTTCGATTTGAAAACCATCGGTTGTCACTGCCACCACAGTCACTTGATAACCATCGCGGTTGTCATAAAATGTTTCGCCCACTTTCCACATCACGCCTTCGGTATTGGCGAAATTAGCAGCCGGGTTATCGCCATCTACCACCCATGCCGGCTCATTACGACCCCAGTCAACATGATGAATAATCACGGCATTGCCCGGTAAATTGGATTCATAATTGCCAACTTTCTTACGCACTTCTATAAAGTAATTGCTGCCATCGTTTAAAGGAATCCGAATAAATCGTGGCTGACTACTGCTCAGCTTGGCTGTATACTCAACCGTGACTGTTTGTGACGTACTGTCATTAGCGACAAAACCAACACCATCCGTCACCCATCCCAAATCATACTTGTAAGACATATTAATGTGCTTACCTAAACGTCCATAATTACTATCAACAACACTGTTAGATGATGCAGCACTCATCACATCCCAGGGACTGTCATAAGGATCATTGTCTTCATCAGAATTATTGGCATGGGGTAATCCAAAACCATGACCCATTTCATGAGCAATCACACCTTGGGTGTGAATGGCCCATGGCGGATTCCAGGTTACCCGCCATACTTTACTAATTCCATCCAAGGTCTCATAACGCCTACCACCCCAGGCACAACAACCAAAGGTATCATTAAACATCATATTGATGCCTTCATAAGCCAGCCCCAGGCCATTGTCACTAAAATCAATTAACGCATCTGTAGCACCGATACAATCATCAAACATAAGATCCAAATTAGGATCACCATCGATTAAATAAGCATCACGGTTTTTAGGCAAGGTGACCCAATTAAATGCTTTTGAACCAATAATATTAACCTGATCGTAAGACACTTCTCGCCAATAATGATCTAAGCCGGCCGGTAAATTGGCATACATGTTTTGGAAGTAAATTAACGGCTCTGTCTCATCGGGTCGATCATTAAATTTACACAACACTGACACCCAGGGTTTAGTCCCTAATATAACGGCATTCAAACCACTCGATGGTTGTTCAGTGAGCAATGAAACTGATAATGCATGAACTTTGGAATGACCTGATTGTAAATCTTGGTCATTTGCCACTTCAACCCGAACACGTTGACCCATGAGCCGCTGTAGGTTTTGTTTGGCCAAAAAATCAGCATTAAAGTGCAAGGCAATGGTCTGTTGTTCAGTGGTTAGAGAGTACTCAATGCGAGCCGGTTTGCCAGCTTCCTGAGGATCTCCATATACATGGGTCAGCACACCGTCCAAACTGGTTGCTTGAGCGAAAGATGTCATTAAAATAACAACAAAGGTGAAACATGTTTTCATAGGCTGATTGATACCGTAAGCAATGATGGTTAATGTACAATCAGTTTATATTTAAAATCGATAACGCAGTCACATTTAATGTTTAAGCCCGCTTTTTTTCTAACGACAGCAGTCTTTTAAATGTATTTTTCCAGAATTTAGTCAGTGTTTTCGCTGCGGGTGACAAATTTCGTAAGTCACAGGCATAAATGGACTTGGCATGTTCTAACTGAATGGCATGAATATTGTTACCCGGTTGACCGTAATGGCGGGTGATATAACCACCCTTAAAACGGTCGTTGATGACCCAGGAATAGCGGTCTTGATGTTGTAAAGCATCGGTGATTACATTTTGATAACGATCTGCACAACTTTGACCACCAAAAGTCCCGACATTGATGTTCGGCAAAGTGCCTTCGAAAAACCGTGGCACCACATCATCAATACTGTGGCCATCAATTAATACACAAAACCCAAATCGGTCTTTGGCCTGGTCAATTAATCGCGCTAACTCATCATGATAAGGCTGCCAATAGCGTTCAATGCGTTGTTTGATTTCATCTTTATCCGGTTCTTGCCCGGGTCGGTACAAAGGCCGATTATCAAAACCGGACAGCGGACAAACACCGGTCTCTGATTGACCGGGATATAAGGCACCGCCTTCCGCGGGTCGATTTAAATCCACCACATAACGGCTGAATTCGGCTTTGATGCGGACATGCGGTAAGTCAGCAAAATCAAACACCTCAGCGATTAAATGATCCCGATCGGGACAAGCGACTGCATAAGGTTGCAGCCGTGCCACCATACCAGGCGCCATATGAGTGCCGTCATGGGGCACACTTATCACCAAAGGTGAGGCGTCAGCGACTGTTGTTACCGTAAAGATGGACACAAGGCCACCACATAGTCATTAAGTTCACCGCTGAGTATTAATTGTTGCATTGCTTCGATATCCGGGGCCATCAATCGGTCTTTATCTAAAAACGGTACATCCCGCCGCACCCGTTGATAAACGCGGTATAAAGCATCGGAAGTCCGTAAATCATCATGAAAATCGATACTCTGGCAAGCAGCCATCATTTCTATACCAACAATGGTGGCACTATTCACGGCAATATCACCCAGTTTGCGCGCCGCAAAGGTCGCCATCGACACATGGTCTTCCTGATTGGCCGAGGTTGGAATGGTGTCGACACTGGCCGGATGGGCATAGGTTTTATTTTCCGATGCCAAGGCCGCGGCGGTGACGTGGGCAATCATAAAACCCGAATTAACGCCGGAATCAGGCACCAAAAACGCCGGTAAACGACTTAAACCCGGATCAATCAACATCGCCAGACGCCGTTCTGACATGTTGGCCATATCGGTGACTGCGATGCTCAGGTAATCAGCAGCCAGGGCCACCGGTTCGGCGTGAAAATTACCGCCGGACAAGATGTCACCTTGCTCTGCAAACACCAAAGGATTATCGGTGGCGGCGTTGGCTTCAATCAGTAATTTTTCGGCGACAAAATCGAAGGTGTCTAAAATAGCCCCCATGACTTGCGGCTGACAGCGTAAGCAATAGGGATCTTGCACCCGATCACAATCCTCATGAGACACCACGATTTCACTGTTTTTCAGTAAATCACGAATGGCGCGGGCCACAGTAATTTGCCCCTTTTGGCGGCGTGCTTGATGAATTCGCTCATCAAATGGCGCCAGTGATCCTTTGGCGGCATCAATGGACAAGGCCCCGGCGAGAATCGCTCCATGAAAGGCATTTTCAGCCAGAAACAGACCCTTGAGTGCCAAGCCGGTGGACACCTGGGTACCATTCAATAACGCCAGGCCTTCCTTGGGACCTAATTTAATCGGTGTTAATTCCAGCGCATTAAAAACATCCATCACCGGCTTAATTTGACCCTGATAATTGACCTGCCCCAGACCAATCATGGCACTGCTTAAATGCGCCAGGGGTGCCAAATCACCGGAGGCCCCCACCGAGCCTTTTTCCGGAATCAGGGGATAAATTTCATGGTTAATCATCGCCAGCAGTAACTTCAGGGTATTGGGGTGAATACCCGACACACCTTGCGACAGACTCATGGCTTTTAAGGTCATAATCAGCCGGGTGGTGTCGCTATCAATCGGCTGACCGACACCGGTGGCATGGGAAATCACTAAGTTTCGCTGCAAAGTGTCTAATTCACTTTTGTCTATTTTTACATTCGCCAATAAACCAAAACCGGTATTAACACCATAAACCGTGGCATCACCGGCCGCCACTTCCTCCACGGTTTGGCGGGATTGAATGACACCTTGTAGTAAATGGTCACCGACCTCGATGGTAACCGGTTGTTGCCAAATTCGCCGTAAATCCGACAGCTCAAAGCCTTGTTGGGTTAAGGTATATGACATTATTCACGCTCCAACATCGGTAAATTGAGATTATTTTCGTAAGCACATTTTTTTGCAATCTCATAGCCGGCGTCGGCATGGCGCATCACGCCGGTGGCCGGATCATTCCACAATACCCGCTCAATGCGCTTGGCCGCGGCATCGCTACCATCACAACAAATCACCACCCCGGAGTGTTGCGAATACCCCATACCAACACCACCACCATGATGTAAAGACACCCAGGTGGCACCTGAGGCGGTATTGAGTAAGGCATTTAATAAGGGCCAATCAGACACCGCATCAGAACCATCCTGCATGTCTTCGGTTTCGCGGTTGGGACTGGCCACCGAACCCGAATCCAAATGATCGCGACCAATGACCACCGGTGCCGATAATTCACCGGATTTCACCATGTCATTAAAAGCCAGGCCAAGTTTATGCCGTAACCCCAAACCGACCCAACAAATTCGTGAGGGTAAGCCCTGAAACTGAATGCGTGCCCGTGCCATATCAAGCCAACGGTGCAAATGTGGATCATCGGGAATCAGTTCTTTGACTTTGGCATCGGTTTTATAAATATCCTCGGGATCACCGGACAAAGCAGCCCATCGGAATGGCCCCACTCCACGACAAAATAACGGCCGGATATAGGCCGGCACAAAACCGGGAAAATCAAAGGCATTTTTAACCCCGACATTAAAAGCTTCTTGTCTGATATTATTTCCATAATCAACGGTTGGAATGCCCTGTGCATGAAAGTCCAACATTGCTTGCACTTGGACAGCTATAGATTTTCTGGCCGCTTGAGCGACCTTTTGTGGCTCAGTCTTGATGGCTTTGCGCCATTGTTCAACCGTCCAACCTTGTGGCAAATAACCATTGGTTGGGTCATGGGCAGAGGTTTGGTCGGTGACTATATCCGGCCGAACACCTGACTTATAGAGCTGTGGAAAGACATCGGCGGCATTGCCCAGTAAACCAATTGAAATGGCCTGACCTTGATCCATCGCCGCATTTAACAGGCTCATGGCTTCATCAATTGAGCGGGCTTTTTTATCCACGTAACCGGTTTTGATTCTAAAATCAATGCGGGTTTCATCACACTCCACCGCAATCATGCAATAGCCAGCCATGGTCGCTGCCAGCGGTTGTGCACCTCCCATACCACCCAAACCGCCGGTTAAAATCCACTTGCCCAAGGTGTCTCCCTTAAAGTGCTGCCGCCCGGCTTCCACAAAGGTCTCATAAGTGCCTTGCACGATGCCTTGTGAGCCGATATAAATCCATGATCCGGCGGTCATTTGCCCGTACATCATCAAACCCTTTTTATCGAGTTCGTTAAAATGATCCCAATTGGCCCAATGTGGCACCAAATTTGAATTGGCAATCAGCACCCGTGGCGCATCCTCATGGGTGGTAAAGACACCCACCGGCTTACCCGATTGCACCAACAGCGTTTCATTGGATTTTAATACTTTTAAGGTTTTAACAATGGCGTGATAACAATCCCAGTTGCGGGCGGCTTTACCAATACCACCATAAACCACCAAATCCTCCGGCCGTTCCGCCACTTCAGGATCGAGATTATTCATCAGCATCCGTAAAGGGGCTTCGGTGAACCAGGATAAGGCATTTAATTGCGTACCACGCGGCGCGCGAATAACAGGCGATTGGCCTTGAGAATCACTTGAATGAGTCATGCTATTGTCAAAATTATTCAGAAACGTGATTGTATCAATTCAATCACTTTTTAGCTAATTGAGCCGTTTTAAATTAGCAACAAAGTCTGTGATTTATTGCTTGACGAATAATTTTCAACACAGTTATTAACTATTAAACAAAAATCTTTCGGTTGATTTATCGCGGAAAAAACTCTAACGGGTATGAACACAACAAAACACCTTATGAAAGTACCCACTTTTGAAATCAAACTTTGGCAGCTCAATTTGTTGATGAGCTTATTATTTGTGTCTGTATTAAATGTTTATTTATGGCAGGAATTAATAACCAGCCTGCAGCCTGAATCTTTTGCCGACTTTGCTTTTTTTGTATCCATATTTATTCTGTTGGTGTTGGTGATTAATCTGGTGTTAACGGTGTTGACCGGCCAAAAATTTTACAAATTTTCCTACGCCCTCATTTTTACCCTATCGGCCCTGTGTTTTTATTACATCCACCAATACAACATCGTTATCGATGGTGAAATGATTCGCAATGTCATGGAAACAAATTCTTCAGAAGCCAAAGACTTAATCAGCCTGCGTTTGTTTTTATATCTGGGGATGTTGGCGGCCTTACCCATGTTATTTATCGTCAGAACCCGGGTGCAACCTCTGAATTTTTGGCAACGATTGTGGCATCAATTTAAAATCATCACGGGTTCCCTTGTGGCCATTGGTTTGACGCTTTATATCAGCTACCCGACTTATGCTTCTCTGGCCCGGAACAACCGCCAATTATCGCATCTGATTTTACCCACTAATTTTATCTTTGCGGGTATTTCCTATGCCGGTGAACAGTTTAGGAGTGCGCAACTACCTTTTAAAGATATTAGCCAAGGTGCAGTACAACATCAAATAGCCCTAAATCCAAAGAAAAAAGTGATTATCATGATTATCGGCGAAACCGCTCGGGCCGATCGCTTTTCAATTAACGGTTATCACAAAGAAACCAATCCTAAACTTAAAAACAGACAGCTGATTAATTTTAAACAAACCCAATCCTGTGGTACCAACACCGCCACCTCGTTGCCCTGCTTATTTTCCAATTTAAGCCGCAAACAATACAGTCATAAAATGGCCGGTAACCAGGCCAATTTATTGGATTTTTTTAAACGGGTTGGTGTGGACGTGTTATGGCGTGACAATAACACCGGCTGCAAAGGTCTTTGTGCCAGAACAGCCTATCAAAACATGACCACAATTAAAGATAAATCGCTGTGCCACAATGGTGAATGTTTTGATGAAATCCTGCTCAAAGATTTAGCCACACAAATCACAGCCAACCCTAAAGACCAGGTTATTGTTCTGCATCAACAAGGCAGCCACGGGCCAGCTTATTACCGCCGCTATCCAGCTGAATTTGAAGTCTTTAAACCCACTTGTCACAGTGTCCAGTTACAAGATTGTAGTCAAACCGAATTGGATAACAGTTATGACAACACCATTGTTTATACCGATTATTTTATCGATAAAACCATGCAGTTGCTGGAATCATTGCCCAGTGACACCGATTCGGCATTATTTTATATCGCCGATCACGGTGAATCACTGGGTGAGAACAATTTATACCTGCATGGCACACCCTACATGATTGCCCCGAATGCCCAAACCCATGTCCCTTTTTTCTACTGGCTACCACAATCCCAAAGGGCCATTTCCAATGTCAATATGAACTGCTTAGAACAACACCAAGACCAACCCTTGTCGCATGACAATATTTTCCACAGTTTGCTCGGTTATTTACAGATAAGCAGCACCTATTACCAACCTGAATTAGACCTGTTCTCATCCTGTCAAAACCGCAATATAAGACATATTGCCGCTGAATTTAACTACCCTGACAACCGCTAATCAAGAATTTGAAAATGCCACTAAGCCCATTTAACAGCAACCCTGGTCAACAGCCTGTTTATCAAGTCGGCCTCACTGAAATCCTATTATTGCTGTTTGCACTCGGACTATTTATTACCACTAAAATTTATCATGTGGATTTCACCTTAGCGGATGCCATTTATACTCGCTTTAAATGGCATTACCAGAAAGCCTTCATCACGGAACAACTCCTGCATCGCTACAGCCGTTTTTTGGTGATATTAATTTATCTTGGCCTGTTGTATAAATTGGCAACCAGGTTTTTAGCTGGCAATGACCCCAAAGGTGTCTATCACTTATTTATTTTACTGCTGGCCATTGCCTTGAGTGTCATCATCGTGGCTGTTCTAAAGCAATTTTTTGAAGTTGATTGCCCCTGGGATTTATTGCGTTATGGCGGCAGTAAACCCTACTTCTCATTGTTTAATTACGACCCAAAACACATGCCCTCAGCCCATTGCTTTCCGGCCAGTCATGCCGGTGTTGGTTTTAGCTGGATGGCTTTATTTTTCTACTGCAAAGTAACCGCCAAACCACTGTCATCAAAAATACGGCCCTTTATGGTTTTGGTCTTGGTTATTCTAGTCGGCGTCGTGTTTGGCGTCGCTCAACAGTTTAGAGGTGCCCATTTTATATCACATGATGTGGCCTCATTTATTGTTTGTCTCATCACCACGATTTGTGTGTATTCTCTGGCCTATCGTCAAAAAAAGAGCGCCTAATTATGAACCATAAACTGACAATCTTCAGCTTTATATTGATGCTGCCCATGGGTCATGCTTTAGCAAATTGTCAGCTCTGGGATGCCAGAACGCTGGGCACCAAAACCAACATTATTCGCATCGATATTAATAATCAAAATGTCTTCGATAACCGTCTTTCAGCAGAAAATAAAACCTTTCATAAGCTGGTCAATAAATTGAGAATTAAAACCAAACGCCATGTCATTGTTCGTGAGTTATTATTTAAAGTGGGTGATCCGTTTGATTGGCGTGTGCTGGAAGAAACGGAACGAAATTTAAGATCAAAACCATACATTAAAGATGCCCAAGTCTACCCTTCACAGCAATGTGATGCCGGTGTGGTTATTCAAGTCACCACTCAAGATGACTGGACCTTAGAACCCGGTATGGCTTTAGGTGTTTCCGGCGGTAAATCGAAGTTTTCGGCCGAGTTACAAGAAAAAAATTTGTTGGGACTGGGCAAAGGTTTAGAGCTTAAATATAAAAATGGTTTTCTGAGAACAGAAACATCAATTCGTTATGATGATCCAAATTTATTCGGTTCAACAAAGCGTTTAAGCCTCCGCTACCAAAACAATTCTGATGGTGATTTAAAACAACTGCGCTTAGAAAACCCATTCTACGCATTAACCACAAAGCGGGCCTGGCAAATCGATGTATCAGACTGGACCTTAGTCAATCCAATCTACCAGCGTGGGCAGATTGTTGATGAAATTGGCCAAAACCGCCAACAAATGTCCGCCAATACCGGTTGGTTACTCAGAAACAAACAACGAAAATACCATCGATTAAGGCTTGGCTTTACAACGGATGACAATACTTTTTTTAATTCTGAAGATTATTTACAGTCAACATTACCAGATGCCAGAGACTATACATACCCCTGGATTGGCTATGAATTAATTCAGGAGGATTTTATTGAACGCACTAACTTTAATGGCATGGGTAGAACTGAAGATGTGGCTTTGGGCCATCATTTAACCGTTAAACTTGGCCGGGATTTTAGTCTTGACAGTACTTTTTTTGAGTTCAATCATCGCAAAGGTTATGCTTTGAATAAACATAACATGGTAACATTAAATGGTTATTTAACTGGCATCCATAATTCACATGGATTATTAAACACTCATATTGGTTTTAAAACAGAATGGTATTATTTTCAAAGCCCCAACAAAACCTTTTATATCTCGACCCGGTTCGATAAAGGCACCCATTTATTTGCCGAACAACCACAATATTTAGGCGGCGAAACCGGACTGAGGGGTTATCCGTTTCGTTACTTAAGCGGCGATCATGTCTGGCTAACAA
>QQUO01000323.1 GCA_008501575.1 Pseudomonadota bacterium | reverse complement strand
AGATGCTGCCATCCGGCGCTTGTACCGGATCGCGAGCACGCTGACCAAGCGTCGGCACCACCCATTCTTTGAAGTTTATTTTGACATCACCATCAACCAAAGTGGCTGCGCGTTGATGATTGGGCGGGAAATTTTTTGCTAAATAATCAGCGATCAGCGATTGCCTATCGGGATTGTCTGATGAGTCAACCATGGTGCCCATCAATGCCATCCAATGTTCACGGCTGTAGCCCATGCTGCTTTCGATGCGACTGACCGCATGACAACTTGAACACATGGCCTGCACCGCTTCCCGGCCATCACCAACCGGTAAGGCTATGGCTGACTGTGTGCTAACCGCAAACATTAATATCGAAACAACACGTCGATAATCAAACACAATACACATAAAACAGGACCACTCTATGAAATTGATAACACCATTATAAAGAATTCTGATTTCTGTTTCATGTCCTGTTCATTAAATCCAAATTGAATGCCTGTTGATTGCTTTGACACCAAACAGTGCATCAATAAGATAAAAGCCAAGCGTTCAGAAATATTCCGATTGCCTGGCTTTTATCACGGTATGCTGTGTTTACTTGATTTGTCCCGGTAAAGACAAATCTCCGGAAGCCACATCGAACACATCAACCACACAGAGCAAAGGTGCGTGGGCACTTTCATTAACCCGCAGTCCTGACGTGACACCATCAAAAGCCACACCAATCAATTCTTTGGCGTTATTAAAAGGCACACGAACACTCACCTGTGTTTGGTCAATCACCGGCGAATAGCCGGGACTGTCAATTAAGATGGGTAAGCCCGGCCAGGTGATTGGCAATTTCGGAGTACTGCCTGCCGGAATGTCTTTCACTTTTAAAGCGCCTTCACCACAGGCATCATCCGGCACCAGCACCACCCAATGGGAATGCCAAACCGTGCCGTCATTACCTAAATCCCCATCACCATTTTCATCAAAAAGTGGGGTGTCATCAAAATCCGGATGTGAGGTGATGGCCATCGATAAAATACCCTGATCGGCTTCAAATCCCACCACGGCACTGTTTATCTTGGTCGGCCAGACATAGGAAAAGACATCGCTGCCCTCTAATTTGCCGGTCGGCGTGGGCTTTGTTTCACCGGCCTGGTCACTGACCTGCATCACAAAATTCAACCAGCGATCACTGGCTTCAACTTTGGCATGCACGATATCAAAGGCTGCCAATTGTGCATTACCTTTCACCGCTTTAATCTCATTGCCAGGTTCAGTTTGATCACCATGGGCATAAACGCTGTTTATCGCAGCAATGGCGAAAAGCCAAAGCACTGTGCGGTGTGTGTTATTAAATCTACTTGTTTTCATAATAGTCTCCTGTGGAACCGGCTGTATGACCGGTTCAATGTTATTGGTAATTATTTTAATAAGGTGCCGGGCATCCTTCCATTTGTAAAATGAAATAGCCGTGGCCTTTTATGTGGTGTGCCACTTCGGGATTGGCCGCTTCTGAATGACAAAAGTTGCAATGTGATTGCCTTAAAGCGGCCGCATGTTCACCGATGGACTGTAACCACTGTTGCCCATAAGCCAAAGCCAGTTGCGCCGATGTACCTGATTCAACAAACACATCAAAGTGCATTAAATGACCTTGGCTTGAAGTCGCAAATGAATCGTAAACGTCAATCTTCATAATGATCCTCTCTGACATAAATGGTGATGGCTTTCGATGCAATGATGGGTTGGTGGATTCTGTGATAAGGATCCGCCAACACCAAACGCAATTGGTAGGTTCCTGCTTTTAGGTTTAGGGTGGTTTCAGTTTGGCCGCCGCCAAAATGAAGGTGGTTGTTATCAGCAGGAATGACCTGGCCGGCCATATCAGCAGTTAACGCACTGTTAATAAATAAGTGGTGGTGACCAACATGTTTAAACACCGTCGGATCAACCCCTGCCGGGGCCACGCCCATACCCTTTAAACCAAACACCACCTTAACCGGACTGGTCACTTCATCGCCATCTTGTAAATGCATAAAATAAACCTGGGTGTCCCCTGGGCCATTGACTTCGGCAATGGCTGCCGTTGTGGTCAGCCAAAACAAACTCATCATTAATATAATCTTCATGATTGAATCCTGTTAATGGCGTTAAGCGGCCTGAATCAGTTGCACTTGTGGAAAGTCAACCGGTACGTCCAAAGCCACATTGGTGTAATTGGTAAAAATATTTAATGCCACATGTGCCACCAATTCCGCCACTTCAGCATCACTGAAACCGGCCTGTTTTACTTGCGCCACATCCTGCGCTGACAGTTGTGCCCGTTGCGTGACAATTTTTGCGGCAAAATCAAGCGCCGCTTGGGTTCTGGCATCATCAGAACGGCCTGCTTGTGCGGCTTTAATTTGTTGTGCAGAAAGTCCGGCATTCTGACCCAACAGGCTGTGTGCCGCCAAACAATATTCACAACGATTCATATTGGCTATGAATACCGCCACTTGCTCACCCAATTGACTATTAATTTGACCTTTTCCCAAAGCCCCAAAGGATGTCCACATACTCTCTAAAGCAGCCGACGATTGACCAATGGCTTTAAACATATTTGGAATGGTGCCAAAAGCACCTTTGATTTGTGAAAAGATCTGACTGTGCTCACCGGTGGTGGTGGCTGGATCGATTAAAGGAATATAACTCATGGTTGATCTCCGATTTAAAATTAAAAAAATATATAGTATAGTATCTAAACTATATGCCCAGTATACACAACTTTTTTTACTTGTCAACAAAGTTTAGTTACGATACTATATGCCCATGTTAAATAATATTGAAATCTGGCTGGAACGCCTGTCATCTTTGTATATAAGCCAAATGCGCCAAGCGGCCAGCGAACAGGGCTTTCAGTTGGTTAATCTTGAAATTTTGCAATATTTATCCATCTGCAATGATTATTCCAACACCGCTCAGGCCATCAGTGAATATTTAGGTCAAACCAAAGGCAGTATTTCGCAAACACTCAAGATCATGGAACAATCGGGGCATATTGAAAGAAGGCCCTGTACCAAAGACAAACGCGTCATACGTCTTTTTCTCACAGAAAAAGGACAAAACAGTTTACAAAAGATGTCACAACATATGGTGCAAATACCGGACGAAAACCCCGAGGTGTTGGCCGGTATTAAACAGCTGTTAAAAACATGGCAACACAATCACCACAACACCGGCTTCGGCCAATGTCTCAGTTGTAAATACCACCAAACAGCCGGTGGTCAAAAATTCAAATGTGAACTAACCGGTGAATACCTGCCACTGCCTGATAAATTTAAAATCTGTCGGGAACATGAGTTTGAGAATCAAACAGAATGATTCTGGAGTCAAAACCCGTTGTTATTTCGACAGTCTCTTAAAACCAAAAAACAGCAAAATAATGCCACTGATGGTAAACAGCAAGGCACTCAAAGCCGTCAAGTAAAGCAGCGGGTGATTAAAATCTGTGCGCTCATCATAATCCATGATATGCAACATCCAGACAAAGTCAAACAAACGCCAACGGTCGGTGCGAACCGCCACGATGTCACCGGTTTGTGCGGAAATATAGACATTGGGGTCCTCATCACCCGACAGTTCAACCTGCCACAACGGCGCTTCACGACCCCGGGCTTCACCGGGAACTTCCGATAAAAGACGAATGGTCTTGATGTCATAGTGCGGCAACACCTGTTGTGTGATGATTTGACGAACCTGAGATTCATCTATCGGTGGCAAGGCTTGTAAGCCATCGGCATCAAAGCGCACAATTTTTTCAGGAGTTGTCACCTCAATCACTTTCCGACCCAACCAGAACTTAGCCCGTAAAGACGTCATGGGCGTATTGAGTTGTGCAGCCAAAGCCTGAACGGTTTGAGGTTGCAGGGTCACCGGTTCACTCTGAGCAGGGACCAGGATGTGATCACCATGAATTTCTTCAATCGGCATAAAACTCATTAAAAAACCACTGAAAAACCAAAAAAGAATTTGAATCGCTAACAGCAGACCAACCCATTTATGAATTTTTCGCGTTACTATCCGAAATCGCATAGGCTTTATATACTAAAAAATAAACATTACCCTAACAGTCAATTTAACCATGGTTTGC
>QQUO01000044.1 GCA_008501575.1 Pseudomonadota bacterium | reverse complement strand
TTTAGCCGTTTTAATGTCATCGTCATAACTGACACCAATCACTAAATCGATGCGGCGGGTATCCTGGGCTGAGTAATTGGTGATAACGTCATTGATGATTTGGCTGTTGGGAATAATCAGGTTTTTATTGTCTGTGGTGCGTAAATAGGTGCTGAATAATTTAATTTCTTTGACCGTGCCACTGACATCAGTGACATCCACAAAGTCACCGATGCGAAAGGGTCTAAACATCACCAACATAATCCCTGCGGCAAAATTTGCCAATGAATCTTTTAGTGCTAAACCAATGGCGAGGCCGGCCGCACCCATTACAGCAATCAATGAAGTGGTCTGAAATCCCAATTGGGTCAGGGCCATGATAATGACCATTGCCAGTAACAGGTAATAGACCATTTTACTGACAAAACCTGATAAAATTTGGTCGCCGTTGGCTCGGCGAACGGCTTTGGAACTCACTTTAGATAACCAGCGAGCCACTTTTTTGCCGACCCAGTAAATCAGAATGGCCAATAGTAAGCCTTTAATAATGGGCAGTACAATTTCTGGATTGTTGACTAAATCAATCAGGTAGGTTTTTGATGCAGTAAAAAAATCGGTGTTTTCTGCCGCTTGTTGCTGTTGCATTAAACATCTCCAAATGAATTTAAAGCAAACATTCTAACAAACATTGCCATCAAAATTAGACCAAAGCGTTCGCAGTTTTTAAAAAGAGTTGAACCCTGCTAATCATTCCAGAAGAAATTTAAGGGTCATGTTTTTGGCTTCGCGATTATTCAATAAGCCCATATGTGAGGTGTGTACCACCTGATGTTCATCCAACCAATCAGCCTGGGTTTCACTTAAGGCCACAGTGCCGTCATGGCGGCTGTCCCAGTTGGCAAAAAAACGACCCAATCCGTAGGGTGAATCACCGGCAATCATCATGGTCTGGCGCTTTTTCAATGGCAACCGAATGCCTTTAGATAATGGTTTGGCTGCATGTTTTAACAGGGCTTTATCCCATCCCAGCTGCTGTAATTTTTGCGCCACTTTGGAGCCATTAATGGGTGAGCCAATGAGCAATAATTTCCCCGGTTTATTAATTTTTGGCAGGGCCTCGATGGCCAGAATACCCCCCATGGAATGCACCACCAAATGAATGGTGTCTTCCGGCCGTGAATTGATAAATGCGGCCAGCCGATTGATATTAAAATCAAAAGGCTGACCGGTGGTTTTATAGCCAAATAAATAGACTTTAAAACCATGATCCTGCAAAAAATGCCGATAACCAACCCAAGTCCAGGGTTTCATCCATAGACCGTGGACCAGCACCACCGCTTGTGAACTCGGATTATTCATCCGCCTCTGGCAGTATCACTTGAACATGGACATCCGCTAACTGGCTGCTATCGATGTCTGAAGGGGCTTCTGTCAGCGGACAAGCACCACTGGCTGTTTTAGGAAAAGCAATGACTTCACGAATGGAATCCTCACCACACATCAGTGCCGCCAAGCGGTCAATACCAAAGGCAATACCGCCCATGGGTGGGCAGCCGTAGTCAAGGGCATCCAGTAAGAAGCCAAATTTTTGCTGGGCTTGGTCTGCGCTGATGCCTAATAATTCAAACACCGCTGATTGTAAATCCGATTGGTGAATACGAATGGAGCCGCCGCCTAATTCAACTCCATTTAAGACCATGTCATAGGCTTTGGATAATGCCTCACCGGGGGCATTTTTTAATTGTTTGAGATCACAGGCCGGAGCGGTGAAGGGATGATGCAGTGCATCCCAGCGTTTATCGTCAGCATTCCATTCAAACATCGGGAAATCAACCACCCACAGTGGTCGCCATTCGGCTGCCACCCGGCCGGTGTCCTCACCGACTTTAAGCCGTAAGGCGCCCATATACTGAGAGACATCCTGGTAATTACCGGCACCAAAAAACAGCAAGTCGCCATCTTCAGCGGCTGTTAATTCAATAATTTTAAGCAAAGCAGCATCGCTTAAAAATTTAACAATGGGTGATTGTAAACCGTCACGACCGGCGGCTTTGTCGTTCACCTTAATCCAAGCCAATCCGCGGGCACCATAGCGCTTCACAAAAGGTTCGTAATCATCAATTTGCTTGCGGGTGAAGTTTTGGCCCCCTTGTGGTACTTTGAGTACGGCCACCCGGCCATTGGCATCATTGGCCGGGGCTGAAAACACCTTGAATTCCGCGTCTTTAACCGCTTCGGCAATGTCCACCAAAGTTAAATCAATGCGCAAATCCGGTTTGTCTGAACCATAGGTTTTCATGGCTTCCTGATAAGTCATGCGTGGGAATGGTTTGGGTAAATCAACATCAAGAACCGCTTTAAATGTGTCTCGAATTAAGTTTTCAGCGGTATTTAGAACATCTTCCTGTTCCACAAAGGCCATCTCCACATCCAATTGCGTGAATTCCGGCTGGCGATCGGCGCGAAGGTCTTCGTCTCGAAAACAACGGGCAATCTGGTAATATCGGTCCATGCCTGACATCATCAGCAGCTGTTTAAATAATTGCGGTGATTGCGGCATGGCATAAAACTGTCCCGGGTGCATTCTGGCAGGAACCAAAAAGTCACGGGCGCCTTCCGGTGTCGCCTTGGTCAGAATGGGGGTTTCAATGTCTAAAAAATCTTGCTGGTGCAAATATTGGCGCAAGGCCTGTGTCAGGCGGGAACGCAAACGCATATTGTGTTGCATTTTGGCACGCCGTAAATCCAGATAACGGTATTTTAAACGCACTTGTTCACCGGCATGTTCATCCAGCATAAACGGCAAAGCTTTGGCAGTATTTAAAACTTCGTATTGATCCACCACCACTTCTATTTGGCCACTGGCTAAGCGGTCATTGGCTTGACCTTCTGGTCGTTTACGAACAGTTCCGGTGACCCGCAGACAATATTCATAGCGGGCATCGTCAGCGATTTGAAATGCCCCTTGGTTATCGGGTTCAACCACCACTTGTAACAGGCCGGTGTGATCGCGTAAATCAATAAATATCACGCCGCCGTGATCGCGACGCTTGTCGACCCATCCACACACTTCTACGGGTTGGTCTAACATCTGTTCAGTGACTTGATTGCAATATTGGCTGCGCATGGTCCTTAAATCCTAATACATGGGAAAAACGGCCAATTTTACCTTATCGCAGCTGCGTAGTTACAGCCTTTTATGGTTGTCAGGCCTTAAAAAAGGTGATGGCCATCACAAAATGGGTTAAATTTCAGTTAAGCTGACATTCAATTCTGTGTTATATAATGGCATTTATCGTAACAATCATTCAATGGGGAAAGCCATGAAAAAGAAATTTGGTCATTATGAAGTCATCTCTGAATTAGGCAGAGGTGGTATGGGCGTGGTTTATAAAGCCTTTGAACCGACCTTAAATCGCTATGTTGCCATTAAGGCTTTGGGTGAGCATTTGTTGAATGACGAAGATCTCATTGAGCGTTTCACCCGAGAAGCCAAAAGCATGGCGGCCATTAACCACCCCAATGTCATACAGGTTTATTACATTGGTAAAGAGGATAAGCAACCATTTTTTGCCATGGAATTCCTTGAAGGTATTTCATTGGATGAATTACTGACCGGACATCGAATTTTACAGCTCAATGATGCCAAAAATATTTTGCGTCAAGCCTGTGCTGGCTTAAACGAAGCCCATAAGCATGATTTGGTCCATCGCGATATAAAACCGGCAAATTTAATGATTTGTACCGACGGTTCGGTCAAAGTGGTTGATTTCGGTATTGCCCAAACCCGCGAATATGGCGACAAACTCACCAACACCGGGGAATTTGTCGGCACCCCTGGCTATTTATCACCGGAAGTGTGTACCGGTCAGGAAGTGGATAAACGATCGGATATCTTTGCTTTGGGGATTGTGTTTTACGAAATGCTGGCCGGAAAAGTACCTTTTGAAAATGACAGCCCTTTGGGCTTAATGCTGGAAGTGGTGCAATCTGAAATTCCAGATATTCGAGGCATCAATAAAAAAGTGGATAAAAAAACCCATTACATCCTGGAGAAAATGATTGCGAAAAATCCCCGGGAACGGTTCCAAGATTGTGCCGAGATTATTCAGCAATTGGGTCCCGGTGGTGAAT
>QQUO01000326.1 GCA_008501575.1 Pseudomonadota bacterium | reverse complement strand
GACATTCAAACCATCACCAAAGACAGTGTTCAGCAACCATTACACACATTTAAACTGACACCGGCACCACTGGCTTTAAGTGAGTTAAAAGTTTCTACGAGCTTAATGAATTTCAATAAAGATTGGCAGCCGGGTTATGTGATGAATGATGAAGATTTAACCCAAGCCCATGCCTTTAATCACGATCCCTTACAATCAGCCAAAAGTCTGGCTTCCCACACCACCGTCGGGCTTGATGGTCGCAGCCATGTCCGCGGTGGTTTACTCAATGAAACATTGATTGAATTTGATGGCATGATTTTACGTAATCCTTATCATTTTAAGGATTTTGCTTCTTTACTGTCGACCATTAACCCCAATGTGGTCAACTCGGTTAATCATTACACCGGCGTATTTCCGGCTCGATATGGTGGCCGTTTAAGTGCCGTGATGGCGGTTGAAAGCAACCCAAATAACCATGAGTTTACACGCATCAGCCAGGCCGGATTGCTGGATTTCAGTCACAGCCAATGGTGGTCGAACGAACACACTGACACTTTAGTGGGTGTCCGGTCAGGTGGCTATTTATTAAAACAAAATCTGATGTCACACCTGAATATACATCCTGAATATGAAGATGCCTATGTAAAATTTAGTCAACAATCAACACCACAATGGAGCCATTCACAGCATCTGTTAATTTCTCGCGATGAACTCAGCATTAAACAAGCTGATGAACAAGCGGCAGCGGCTTATCATGATCAATACATCTGGTTCAAATGGCAATACGATAACCTGCAGAGCCATCAATCTAATTGGCAATTGGCCTACAGTCGCCACCATGATCAGCGTCAAGGAGATACCCATGACAACTTTTCACAGGGAATGCTCGCAGAAGACATCTTGACACGATACCTGCAACTCAGTTGGCAGCATCAATGGTTGATAGCCCCGCAAATAAATTTTGATATGGGCATGACCATACAAAATGCCGATGCCGATATCGACTCACAACGTCAGGTTCAACATGATCCGGATTGGGCGCAACTTTTACACACTTCAGATAGCCAAAATCAGCACTATAAAAATCAAATTGATGGTTTTTTCTGGTCATATTTTATCAATCTAAGGTGGCAAATTAATGACCGCTGGGTAAGCGATTGGGGACTTTATAATGAACAGGCACAATGGTTACCCCACCAAGGAATCAGCCCCCGTTTTAATATGGTTTATCGACCCAATAATTACAGTCAATGGCATTTTGGATTGGGTCGGCACCAACAAGCCCAGCGTCTGGATGAACTGTTGCTCAGTGATGATAATCCCACCTATCAAGCGGCTTCTTCAGCAGATTTAATGGTCATTGACTATCGTCACCGATTGCAAAATGGTTGGTTGTTTCGCGGTGAGGCGTACTATAAAAAATACAGTCGCACCCTGGCTTATTACGAAAACCTGTTCAGTGACTACCACTTAATACCCGAGTTATATGCCGATTACCAACGCATTAGCCCAAGCGATGCCCAAGCGGGTGGTCTGGAATTATCACTGGCCGGTCAGTTTGACCAAACCCATTGGACCTTAAGTTACAGTTTGGCCGAAAGCCGAGATAAATTTGCTGAAATCACTGTACCACGAAGCTGGCAACAACGTCACAGTGTAAAAGCCAGCATCTCTCAAACCATTGGTCATTGGTTACTCGCTGCCTCTGCCCAATATCACAGTGGCAGGCCACGCACTGAATTATATTATGACCTGAACACCTTAACCGTAAGTGACAGAAACAGTCGGCAATGGCCGGATTTTTTTCAACTTGATTTACAACTAAATCGACATTGGATAAAAGGTTATGGCCGCTGGGATTTATGGCTGCAAGTCCAAAATGTGCTTGATATCAACAATCCCTGTTGCACAGAATACACCTTCACCGATAATCAATTGATGGCCAATACGAAATCTGCCGTACCCATTATCCCCAATATTCAGCTGTCACTGTCTTGGTAAGTCCGATTTAAATCTGGCAGGTGGATACATTCTTAAGCCTTTCGCTTGTCATCGTGAGGGCTCAAGTTTAAAATCATGATTAAAAAACGAGCTCACAAGAATGTTTACCATCACAACCCCCCGATTATGTCTGCAACCCACGCACAAAAACTGCTGGTCCATCCGCAGTAAAACCAATCAAGATTTATTGGGTAAGGTTTTTTTCCATAACCATTGGTTTAACATTATTTTAAAGCCTAAATCATTACATTTAGGGGTGGCATCGGAAGCCGGTTATGGTTTGATTAAAGCCCTCAATAGCCAAACTGTAAAAGCCAAATCAGAGCTTCCCCATGCCCGACTTTACTTAAAAAATTTAGGCTTTGAACAAGTGAACAACCATTTTGAAGTAACCCCGGAAACCTTATTACTCCCGGATTTATACCAACGCTTAAATCAGCAATTAGGCATCAACACCGAACACATCAAAGCACCTCAGTACCCAACAGCCACCCAAGTGGTGGACGCCGGTGTCGATTGTTTTCAACGACCCATAAAACTACATCCAAGGGCTTTTCAAGCATGGCAAGCCATGCAACAAGCTGCTGCCAATGAGGCCATTCAATTAATACCGGTATCTGCTTTTCGCTCGTTAAATTACCAGGCAGAACTTATCCAAAAGAAATTAGATCAGGGTCAGCAATTGGATGCCATACTTAAAGTTAATACCCCGCCGGGTCACAGTGAGCACCACACCGGCTGTGCTTTGGATTTAACCACAGCAGGCGAACAACAGGTATTAGAATCAAATTTCGCCCACACGGATGCTTACCATTGGTTAAAGGACAATGCCGCTGAATATGGCTTTTATGAAAGTTATCCCGAAGGCAACCCCCATGGTATTATGGCCGAACCCTGGCATTGGTGCATGAAAGATGATTTCAATAATCGTGAATAATGCTAAAACCAAATTAATGGCTTGAGTTAATCATCTAAAAAATCCGCAAATCGTTCACCGGCTAAGGCTGAGGCATGGGCTTTATTCAACAGATTCAGGGTGTCAGGCGTTAAGCCATCCACTTTGCGTTTTTTCTCAATGTATTCAGCCAGGTATTCTTCACCATCATCAAGGGCATCCACAGCCGCTTCTTCATCATCTTTAAAAATATTAACAAATTTTGTGTAAACGCGGTGTATTGCACCGGCAGCCGAGCCCGATTCCTTAATCTCGCCACCCAAAGCAGTGATTTTGCCGTTAAACTCATCGACCAATAAATTTCGCTTGTTTTTACGCTGCAAAAATTCATTTTTAAGGGTCCTGTCATTGTCTACAATGTCCGCACACATTTGATAACCCTCACAGCTATCGATTAATTTGGCGGTAACATCCTGAAGTACCTGTATATTATTATCGTTCGTCATGTTGTTACACTCCTTTAATTAAGTCAGTCATTTAATCATTTTATTATAAATTATTAGTATAAGCATTCACTGTAAAACCAATGTAAAGCCAATGTAAAATTGCCATTAATCCTAAGCCATTTCCAATAAAATCACGGCACCTCAAACCCATCCATAAATATCACATCAGATAAAGCGGTAAACGGATGGGCTCCCATATGTACGGCAGGCACACTCCAAAACGCACCGTCACCGGCATCTATGGCCGGACTGTTCTCGGAGAGATAAAAATCTGTGGTATTGATAAATTGTGGATCAATGCTGATTGACTGTAATTCTGTAGGGCTAAACTGGGATTGAAAAGCGGCCAAAAAGTACGGAGTACCACTATAAAAATTACCACCCCAATTGGGTCTGAGGTGAATATCAGCATGGCTGTTATTAAAGTATAAATTATGATGTGAGTTAAATTGGTCTAAATAATCATCCACCGTGGTGGTGGTACCGCCACTGCGTAAATAGATACCCACCTCATTATTCATGAAGATATTATTGGCTATTATTGTTCCAAACACCCCATCCCAACCAATTTCAACGGCTGATTTAACGTGATAAAAAACATTTTTGGAGAGCCAATTATTATCACCATCTTCCTCATAGGCCGACAAACGCAAACCCGCTTCGGTATTGGTTACAATGTTCCCGTAGATGCTCCAGTCACCAGCAGGACGATACTGGGGATCTCCAACC
>QQUO01000213.1 GCA_008501575.1 Pseudomonadota bacterium | reverse complement strand
GCTGTAGTCAGTGAAATTGCTAAAGTGGCTGAAATTGCCCATTCTTTAGTGGCAGCGGAATATCGTGGATCATCGGTTGATGCGATGACAGCGATGCGTGCCGATGCCAGAAAGACGGGTGTTTATTTAAAAGTCGTAAAAAACACTTTAGTGCGTCGAGCCGTCAAAAATACTGATTATGAATGTATTTCTGACGCTTTGGTGGGTCCTTTATTATACGCCTTCAGCCAGGAAGACCCTGGTTGTGCAGCGCGTTTAATTAAAGATCACATCAAAGAAAACGACAAACTTGAGGTTAAATTTCTGGCCGTAGGTGGTCAGATGTTACCAGCCAGCGAATTAATTCGATTGGCTTCATTACCAACCAAAGACCAAGCGATTGCGATGTTAATGGGCGTAATGAAAGCACCGATCGAAAAGCTTGCTCGAACTTTAAAAGAACCACATGCAAAACTGACACGTACAATTGCAGCAATCAAAGAACAAAAAGCTGCTTAATTAAATACTTTTTTGGAGAAATAAAATGGCCGTATCAAAAGATGATATTTTAGAAACAATTTCAGCAATGAGTGTTATGGAAGTTGTTGAGTTAATTGAAGCAATGGAAGAAAAATTCAATGTTTCAGCTGCTGCTGCCGTTGCGGCTGCACCTGCTGCTGCCGGCGGTGATGCTGAAGCAGCTGCTGAACAAACTGAATTTGACGTAATCTTAAGCAGTTTTGGTGACAAGAAAGTTGGTGTCATTAAAGCCGTTCGCGGTATCACCGGTTTGGGCTTGAAAGAAGCCAAAGAACTGGTTGAAAGTGCCCCGGCACCTGTAAAAGAAGGTGTTGATAAAGCGGAAGCTGAAGATATCAAGAAACAACTTGAAGAGGCGGGTGCTTCTGTTGAGTTGAAATAATTACGCGACGTAATTAGATAAACCTAAAGGCTGGCATTTGATGCCGGCCTTTAGTCGCTTGAAAAATACCGGTTTTTTTTAAGGTCTTTTTCAGGTGTCATAGAGTTTAAATAGATGCGGCTTTTTGCGGCATCGCATGGTGAAGGTGATTAAAGCGATGGGTTATACATTTACTGAGAAAAAAAGAATCAGAAAGGATTTCAGTAGTACGTCTGCAGTGTTAGATGTCCCTTACTTACTGGATACACAAATCAAATCCTACAATGCCTTTTTAGGTGAAAATGAGCAAGGCCTCAATGGATTGAATGATGCTTTGAATTCAATTTTCCCGATTGAAAGCTATTCAGGATTTGCCAAATTAGAATATGTCAGTGTCTCGGTTGAAGACCCTGAGTTTGACGTGTTGGAATGTAAATTGCGTGGCATGACCTACGCGGCTTCAATCCGGGCGGTCATACAGTTGGTGATTTATGATAAGGATAAAAGCACCAAGAAAAAGAAAAAAGTAAAATATGTCGAAGAGCAAAACGTCTATTTGGGTGATTTGCCTCTCATGACCCATACGGGTACCTTTGTTATTAATGGTACTGAGCGGGTTATCGTTAATCAGTTACACCGTTCGCCCGGTGTGTTCTTTGATCACGATAAAGGCAAAACCCATTCTTCAGGTAAAATTCTTTACTCAGCGCGGGTAATTCCCTACCGTGGTTCTTGGTTGGACATGGAGTTCGATGCCAAAGACAGCGTATTTGTTCGAATTGATCGACGTCGAAAATTACCAGGTTCCATATTGTTACGTGCCCTGGGTTTTAACGATGAACAAATTTTGCAGCAGTTTTTTGAGATTATTCCCATCACCCTCAATAAAACCAATGCCAAAATGAAATTGGTGCCAGAATATATTAAAGGTGACACCTTCTCCTTTGATATTAAAGATGGCAAAGACGTTGTGGTTGAGGCTGGTCGTCGTATCACAGCCCGTCATGAACGCAAACTGAAACAATCCGGTTTAACCACGTTAACCCTTGAAGATTCTTATTTAATTGAAAAAATTCTGGCCAAAAATATCATCGATAAGGAAACCGGTGAGATTTTATATCCGGCCAATACCGAAATTACTGAAGACGTGTTGGAAAAATTGCGCGATGCCGGCGTTAAAGCCATTGATATTTTATTGATTAATGATTTAGATCGCGGTCCGTATATGTCCAATACATTGAGCATCGACCCAACCACCACGCCGGAAGAAGCGCTGATTGAAATTTATCGCATGATGCGTCCCGGTGAACCACCGACTGAAGAAGCGGCCCGGTCTTTGTTTGAAGGTTTATTCTTTACCCCTGAGCGCTATGATTTATCGGCTGTTGGTCGCATGAAATTTAATATGCGATTGGGTCGTGAAGATTCAGAAGGTGCCGGCACTTTGTCCAATGAGGACATTGTTGATGTCATGCGTGAACTGGTTAATATCCGAAATGGTAAAGGTCATGTGGATGACATTGACCATTTAGGAAACCGACGGGTACGTTCTGTCGGTGAAATGGCGGAAAATGTATTCCGCATCGGTTTGGTGCGGGTTCAACGTGCTGTTAAAGAACGTTTAACCGTGGCTGAATCGGAAGGTTTAACACCGCAAGATTTGATTAATGCTAAGCCAATTTCAGCGTCCATTAAAGAGTTTTTTGGTTCGAATCAATTGTCTCAGTTTATGGATCAAAACAATCCATTGTCTGAAATTACCCATAAGCGCCGCGTATCGGCCTTAGGGCCGGGTGGTTTAACCCGTGAACGCGCCGGTTTTGAAGTTCGTGACGTGCATCCGACGCATTATGGTCGGTTATGTCCGATTGAAACGCCGGAGGGACCGAATATTGGTTTGATTAATTCACTGGCTGTTTATGCCAGGACCAATGATTACGGCTTTTTAGAAACACCGTATCGAATCGTTAAAAACGGCAAAGTGACCGATGACATTGTGTATTTGTCAGCCATTCAGGATTCTGATAACCCAATTGCGCAAAACAGTGCCAAATTGAATAAAGATGGCTCGTTTGCCGATGAGTTTGTGTTGTGTCGTCATAAAGGCGAGGTGGTGCTCAAACAAGCCGAAGAAATTAATTACATGGACGTCTCTGAGAAACAAATTGTTTCTGTGGCGGCGGCCTTAATTCCATTCTTAGAGCATGATGATGCCAACCGTGCTTTAATGGGTTCAAACATGCAGCGCCAGGCTGTACCGACATTGCGTGCCCAGAAGCCGCTGGTCGGTACCGGTATGGAACGCACGGTTTCCCGTGATTCCGGCGTGACTGTTATCGCCAAACGTGGTGGTGTTGTTGAAATGGCCGATGCTTCCCGTATCGTGGTGCGTGTCGATGCCGATGAAACTGAAGCTCAGGACCCGGGTGTTGATATTTATAATTTGATTAAATATATGCGCTCAAACCAAAACACCTGTGTTAATCAACGTCCCATTGTTAAAGTGGGTGACGTGATTGAGACCGGTGATACCCTGGCCGATGGTCCATCCACAGATTTGGGTGAATTGGCTTTAGGTCAGAATATGAAAGTGGCCTTTATGCCTTGGAATGGCTATAACTTTGAGGACTCGATTCTGATTTCTGAGCGGGTGGTTAAGCAAGACCGATTAACCACCATTCATATTGAAGAATTAACCTGTATTGCCCGGGATACCAAACTCGGCCCTGAGGAAATTACCTCGGATATTCCCAACATCAGTGAACATGCCCTGACCAAGTTAGATGATTCAGGGATTGTTTATGTGGGTGCCGAAGTGAATGCTGGCGATATTTTGGTGGGTAAAGTTACCCCCAAAGGTGAAACTCAATTAACCCCGGAAGAAAAGCTGTTGCGCGCCATTTTCGGTGAAAAAGCCCTGGATGTAAAAGATTCGTCCCTGCGGGTTAAATCCGGAATGAACGGAACCGTTATTGATGTGCAGGTCTATACCCGCGAAGGCATTGAAAAAGGTTCTCGTGCTGAGCGCATTGAACAAGAAGAGGTTGAAAAAGTTCGTAAAGATATGGACGACCAATTCCGTATCATGCGCACCGTAATTCACCAACGTATTCGAGAACTGTTGGTGGGCGCCGAAGTGGTCAAAGCTCCGGGCGTTAAAAAAGGTGCGGTGCTGGATGATGCTTACTTTGATGGTCTTGAACTGGATCAGTGGTTTGACATCAAACCCAAAGAC
>QQUO01000261.1 GCA_008501575.1 Pseudomonadota bacterium | reverse complement strand
CAGGAAAATTGCTTGAATAATCCTCTACCATTAGTGTCACTATATCAGCGCCGACTAAGTCGCGGATGTATTTTACGTATGGGTCGGTTCTAAAATTGTTTCTGTCGAACCTTAAATCACCAGTTAATGAAAATGATGAAAAAAGTGGAACAGTATTCAAATGATAAATTCTTGTATTGCTTTGGCTATTCATTAAAGCCACATTAGTGTGGTCAACTGACGCTAATATAAGAGCTTCAATATCTTTTGTATCATTAACGTCACCTGGCGTACCGCCCGCATCAATTCTTGCCTGATCTGTATAAAACACCAGTATATCAATTGGAGTATATGGGATGTTAGTTCCATTATAGGCTTGATTAAACACAACATATTCTTTGATGTCACCACCCAGAATTGCCGGTCTTGAAACATACTGATTAAATGTAACAGTTGGTGCTGGTTCTGGTATATCTTGTGGTGGATATCCTTCCAATCTGACATCAATCATATTGTATGTTTCAGTCTGAGTTTTTTCTATGCCATATCGTTTTTCGTTGCCTGTTATCAGGCCTGTTAACTGACCTTTGCTAACACTAAGCATCACATCATAATCAGCATTAGATCCTGTCCATAGGTAATCTAACTCATTGTTGGGTACACCAGGTGTTGGGTAAACAGGCGGTGTGCCTGGTGGGTTGTCTTCGGTTTTGAGAGTAAAACCATTTCTGGGAATAAAGTTGCTAATAGGTACTATCGTTGATGTGTTATCAGGAAAGTCAATCAAAAGTGATTCGGGCACCTGTTTCAGCCCATTAAAGTCGATAGATATTTCATTAATCTGATAAGCAGTTGGTGGTGGTGAACCTGCTCCTGCTTCTTCTATGTTAGTTATTAATATGTTGTTTGACTGTTGACATTAAATACTGTGGTCAGCATCAAAATGAAGAGATAATTTTTCATATTAACAATCCTTATTTGAAAATTTACGTTTTAATACCTAACCAGTGTAGCAAATTGATCTAACAAAAAATACAAAATATAGCACTAATAAGTTGTGTTCATAGGTTTTTGTGCTAACGAAAAAGATCTTTATGTGATGTTATAGAAACAATTTATAAAATAAATAATCCAAAATCAGTACGTTCATGATAGGTTTTTTTTTAGACTAATCAAGCCAGCCATTTAATCTAAAACCTCGGCTAAATAACCGAGGTTTTGATATTTACAAATTACAGTTAGCGTAAATCGTCTTGATCCATGGGTTTACCAAGGGGCATCAATTGAATACCTGCACTTAACTGTTGCACCGGCACCATCAGACTTTGGTTTTTCAGGCTGATATGATCGACCACAAAAGGACCTTTGAAACCTGATTGTCGGATTAAATCCTGTGGTAAATCAAGGGTTAAGTCGGCCTGGCCTTTATTGAGTTGCGCTGCTGACATCAGCATGGCAATGGGCTGTTTCTCGCCTTGTGCATTGATGCCTGACAACACCGCACTGACTTCATAGCGACCGGCCGCTGCCACATCTAATCCTAACTTTAAGCCATGGCTTTGAACAGCCAGTTGTTGATTGATGCGTGCCGTGGGTAAGCTCAAAGCAAAAGCTGTGGAGACATCACGCATCACTTTTAAGCCATTAATGTCACTGCTGGCGATGGTATGAACCTCCCAAAGACCGTGAGCCAATGACTGGCCGGTTAATTGCCCGATGGTGGCTTGATAGTCGCCGTTTTTGTTTTGCTGGAAACTTAAATCGGTTAATTTTTCACCATTGGGTTGGGTGATGTAGCCTGCAATGGTCATGTGATTAACACCGCTTTGCGACAACAGTTGGCTGTTAATTTTAACCACTTGATTGGCCGCATACTGTTGTTGTGAAGTCTTAAGTTGCAAGACATATTCACTGTTGGGTTCGAACACATGGATTATAAAAGTGTCACCCTTGGCCAGTGCTTTAGTTGCGGTTGGCATGGATAAGGTCAGCATGCCAGGCTGGGTATGCACATTAAATGCCACCGTGTAATCAGACACCGGCATACCGGTGGCCTTGAGTTGCTCACTGTCGGCAAAGACGTCGACACTCAGGGTTTGATCAAATTGTTGAACCGTGATGTCTTGTTGATTCAGTGACTGAGATGACTTGGTTGGGTTTAGCGGATTAATACGAATCACCGCCAAATCAGAAGTCACCGGTAATTGCAGACCCTGACTGAGTTTTTGGGCATTGGTGTTCAGCCAATATTGTTTTGATTCAGCCAAATAGCCTTGATTGTTATCGCTTAACTGATCGCTGCCAAGCAGGCTGTAATGAAAACGGACTGCTTGTTGCTCGGAATTCACCGGCTGGGAGATGGATTTAAAAGATGTCATGTCCACCAAATCGATTTGTTGTGGCGCTTCAGTCCACTGTGGGGTGTATTGGGCCAAGCCTAATCCGGATAAACTCATCAGGCTCAGTAAACTTAATTTCTTAATTGTTTTCATGGTGTGCTCCTGTGGTTTAAAGGTCGTTTCTTAAAATTTTATCCAAATCAAAACAGTTGCGTCTTGACTGGTTGTGATTCAATACTCTACCGCTCTTGGTTCGAGAAGTGTCATAAAACCAGGTGCTGCCGGCACCGGCTTGTGAAGAACATTCTAAGAAACCATCTGAACAAGAACTCAACCAGTTTTGGGTGACTTCAAGTCCGACGCTTTGCGCATAGCCGCCACAGTAGGCATTGCCACTGAACGGTGAACTCTTAACATCTGATCCCACCACATTCCAAAAACCTTTGGGTAAACTGGGGCGACCAGATGTGCCGTATAGATACTGACTGTTGTAATAAGACATCCAGGAGGTTTGTTGCATTCTGACCGCATCACTTTTATAACCTAAAATCCAACCTAAGACCGACTCGAACACATTGCCTTGCATCACTGCATTGGCCAATGGGGTGCCTTTGGATGAAGGTGCCAGTGCATTGACCCAGCGGATTTTGTTGATAATATTGGGATAGCGTGAATCCCAGGTGGGGTTGGACATAATCCAACGCATGACATTGCCGCCGTTTGAATGGGTAATGACCACCATATCAGTGATGTTTTTTTGGTTAATAAAGGTGGTTAACTGACCTGCCAAACAGCCTGCAGCGGCACTGTCCCACATATATTTCTCAAAATTACAATTAATGACCACATAGTTGCTTTGATTCGGTAAACCTTGTCGGATGGAATTAATATTCGACCAGGTCCAATAATCAGATGCGGCGTTGGTTTGATGGCCGGTGCCGTGGACAAATGCCACACCGGTGTTGGCCCAAATGGGGGCCGATAAGAATAACAGGCACAGCAGTACCCCGAATTTGTGTTTCATATTTATCTCCTCTTTTTAGCATTTTTTGACTTCAAATCATTATTGATTCAAAGCGGATAGAATTTATAGCATATTAGAGTATAAACTTCAAACGTTCGTTTGAATAAATTAAGAGACCGTTAATAGCCCATAATTAACTCAAAAAATCATTTAATTAAGTTGGATTTGTTGTAAACTATGTGGTTGAATCGATTTATCTATACACCCCTTGGAGTGATTATGAACAAAATAATAAAATTATCCCTTATCTTATTGATTGCCTTTGCATTTACGGCGTGTAAAAAAGAAGAAGTTAAACCCGATACAGACACCACAGACACCACCGATCAAACGGAAGTGGTTGATACCCGTCCTATGGATGATGGCCCGATTTGCTGTAATCCTGAAGATTTGGACAATCCGGACAGTCTGTTGTCTAAACGTGTTATTTACTTTGATTTTGACCAATCCACCATCCGGGCAGAATTCAGAGACATCATTGCCTTACATGGCCGTTATTTGAGTGAAAACCCATCAGCGCGTATGACGTTAGAAGGTCATGCCGATGAGCGTGGTTCGCGTGAATATAACCTGGCCCTGGGTGAGCGTCGTGGTAATTCAGTGGCCAATTTATTGGGTGCTGAAGGCGCCTCAAGCAGCCAGATTAATGTGGTGAGTTACGGCGAAGAGCGTCCAGTGGCCACTTGTAGCGATGAATCTTGCTGGTCCCAGAACAGACGTGCGGTGATTGTCTACACGGCTAAATAAACTTTACCGTTGGTTAACGGTCTAAAAA
>QQUO01000253.1 GCA_008501575.1 Pseudomonadota bacterium | reverse complement strand
GGTTTTAACCAGGTCATTACCACTGTTATCGATTTCATAATCTAACATATGAGCGACTTGCAGATTGGTTGTCACGCTACCACCCAATACTTCATAAGTGAATCGTGCATTTAAGTCAATACCTGAGGTATCCACTGTACCATCATTACCGAAACCTGAAGTACAGAATAAGATCGCACCGGACGGCGCACGGGTACAACCTAAGCCTGCAGGATTAGGAACATTGTTACCTTCGTTATTAATTAAGGTTTGAGCCGTAAAGTTTCTGATACGGTTGGTGATTTCAATATCCCAATAATCCAGAGTGAAGTTAAACCAGTCAACCGGCTCATAAGCAAAACCGACAGAAAACTGATCTGAATCTTCTGGCTGTAACGATGGATTGGCCACGATGTTGTCATTAATCTGTAATGAACAACCAGGATCTTGACCTTGTGCTATACAAGATTGCGGGTCACGCACAGACGTTGCTGAGAACGATGGTTTTTGCGTTAAAATATCCAGAGTCGGGGCACGGAAACCCTGACCAAACGAACCACGTACAGTCAAGTTATCCAATGGCTGCCATCGAACTGAAAGTTTAGGGGCAAAGTTATCACCGAAGTCAGAATAGTCATCGTAACGACCAGCTAAGCTCAGCTCTACGTTGTCTGTGACTGGCATCAAAGTTTCAAAGAACAATGAAGTCACGTCACGGTTACCGGCAGCAGAGTTACCCGCTGAACCACCGATTTGACCAGCTTCTGATTGCGGATCATAACGATCGGCATATTTCTCTTCACGATATTCAGCACCAATAAACATTGAAGCTGGGCCACCACCCATATCAAACAGGTCGAAAGCCACAGAACCGAAAATTTCGTCCTGATCATATTTGGCTTCACGGTAAATGGTCATTCTCATGGCATTCAATACATTTTCAGGTGCATTGTATG
The DNA here is from genome assembly GCA_008501575.1 of Pseudomonadota bacterium. Classification (GTDB taxonomy): domain Bacteria; phylum Pseudomonadota; class Gammaproteobacteria; order Xanthomonadales; family Marinicellaceae; genus Marinicella. Next base: position 3,184 of record QQUO01000253.1, on the reverse strand, counting down.
GATCAGCCAGGTTATATGAACCATCTTCAATTAACGTTGCAGCAGATGAACGTAACAGGTAGTTTCTACCAACATCGTTGGTTCTGTTATCAGTGTGGCGAATACCAAATTCAACTTCGGCATTACCAACTTGACCTGTTGTACCAATCAAGAAGTCCAATTGCTGTGATGTAACAGTACCATCACGATTACCCAGTGCATCAAAACGATGCCACCAGTTAACAGGTTGTGGTGCCAATCCTAAAGTCGGATCGTACAACGGGCTGTTCGGATTGGTTGGGTTATTAGGACTGTTCGCAGTCAAAGGGGTTGAAAAGTACGATGAATCCGGAACCGGTGCATAACGACCGAAAGATTCAGCTTGAGAAAACGTGGTGTTCGCCCACAATTCCCAGTTATCGTTGATTTCATGGCTTGCTTTGGCATAGAAAGATTTATTTTCAGTCGAAGCTTCATCAGCTGAAACCAATGTAAAATCATAAGCACAACGTGTGCCATTCGGTGAGTTCGAGTTAGGAACAGTGTAAAAACCAGTGCCCGGGAAATCACAACCCATGCCATTGGCATAAGAAGTCCAGTCAAAGTTATCAAATCCACCGGTAATTGTAGTAAAACTGTTACCGTAAACTGAAGCACCTTGGACAACCCAAGGGAAATCACGTGCGTAAACAATCTCACGATCGTTCCAGGAAACACCGGCTAACAACGATGAACGATCAGATGAAGCACCGAATACAACCGAGCCTTCTTCTCTTTCACCACCATTGGCAGGAATAGAAACTTCCGCACCACCTAACATAATTTCAGCACCTTGGTAATCTGAACGGGTGATGATGTTAACAACACCACCAATGGCGTCAGAACCATAAATAGCCGATGCACCATCTGTCAAAATTTCGATACGCTCAATGGCGCCCATAGGAATGGTGCTCAAGTTTTGAGTCGATCCAGTGGCAGGTGATTTTGGTAATCGACGGTTATCAATCAACACCAAAGTTCTTGATGACCCTAAACCACGTAAAGAAACGGTGGCTTCACCTTGGGCAGAGCTACCTGATTGTGGTCTGAATGATCCAGCACTGTTAAAAGTAAGATTACGAATAAAGTCAGCAGCATTTGATTCACCGCTTAATTCGATTTGTTCACGTGTAATGACGGTAACCGGCAAAGCGCCTTCTACGTCAGAACGTTTAATACGCGAACCCGTTACAGTGATTTTGCCTTGCTCTTCAACGCTTTGATCTTCATCATCCTGTGCAATTGCAACAGTACCTAATGCAGAAGAAGCGACAAAACCTGTAAATAATGCCTTATAAACAGCATTAGTAATAGGATTACGTTTCATTTTCATCTAATTGTTCTCCAAATAGTTATCCATGAGTTAACTCAAAAAAATTGCATCTATATAGATTCCCTACGTTGCACATACTAACATGTTAATTTTGTAAAAAAAAGACACATTTAATCTTTTTTTACAAAATTTTAACATAAGTATGACACTTTCATAAGAAAGCCTATACGGCAATCAGTGTCCTGTTGACACCAATTGGGCATTATTTTCATGTTAAGTTTTCATAAAGTCAAAGTATTTATTTTATATCTCATTAAATATAAACACTTTAGGTTGGTTTTTTGTGCATTTTTGCACAATACAAATTTAATGCATGGAATGGACGTTGATTGTGACGACAGTCACATTCTGCCAATAAGGCAATGATTAGATTTTTACCGTTAACCTACGACCATCTACCAACAACGTCAACAACCAATGGTTAAGTTGAATAAACCGCGTCCTCTCAAGTACAATTCAGGATTGCGTTACGCCTGTCTAATAGTGATGATTCAAAATATGACCCCGCAGCAACAACTGGCCCGAGTCAACCAGCTGGCTCAACAAAGACAACTTCCACAAGCCCTGACCATCGCTCAAGGTATTAACCAACAACATCCACAATTTGCCCCGGCCTGGCTTAGCAGTGCCATTTTATACTTCCAAACCAACCAAGCCCAAAAAGCCGAACAGGCTTTAGGCAAGGCACGTCAGCTCGAGCCTGAAAACGAAACTTTTGCTTTTCATGAAATTATGATGCTGGATGCCATGAATCGGCCTGAGCTGGCCCTTCAATTGGCGCAAAAATTAGCCAACATCCCTTTAAGTGATGACGCCATGAATAAATCATTGGCTTATATATTTGAAAAAAATGAAGATTTTAAGGCTGCGTTGCGATTATTTAAACACCTCAGCAAGCAACAACCCAGGCACACCGGCTGGTTATTAAAGATGGCTCAAATTGAGCAAAATCTAGGCCATTTTGCCGCCGCTGAAAAACGTTGTCAGCAGGTCTTAATAATACAACCTGGAAATGCGGACGCCTTATTCATTCTTAGTCATTTAAAAAAACAAACTGAACAAAATAACCACATTGATCAACTCATTCAACTAAGTCAACAACAACCAGCTTCTGAACAAGCCAAAATATATTTCGCCCTGGCCAAAGAGCTGGAAGATTGTCAGCAATATGCTGAGAGCTTCACCGCCCGTAAAAAAGCGGCTGACATCTATCGCCAAAGCTTTCAATATGAAATCGCATCAGATCTGTCGTTTATGCAACAAATAAGAACTGATTTTAATGCGGAATTTATGCAAAAAAATATGACCGGCCATGACACAGACGAACCCGTTTTTATCGTTGGCTTACCCCGGTCAGGAACCACCCTACTGGATCGCATAATCACCAGTCACAGTGAAGTTATGGCCGCCGGTGAGTTAAAGCAATTTAATCGTTGCATGCTACAGGGTTTACAAGCCATGAATCTAAACCCCCAATTAAGCCGAACTGAAATAGTGACCGCTTCCACCGGGCTTGATTTTTTAAAATTAGGGGAAGCTTACTTACGCACATCACGAACTCGCACCGGCCACACGCCACACTTTACTGATAAATTCCCGCAGAACAGCTATTATGTGGGCATGATACTTAAGGCCCTTCCTCAAGCTAAAATTATCATCATGAAACGCCATCCAATTGCTGTTTGTTACGCCGTTTACAACCAGCTGTTTAACGAGGACTCCTATCTTTACTCCTATGACCTGGAAGAGATGGCTGACTATTATATTGAACATGACAAATTGTTAAGCCATTGGCAACATATCGGGGATGACCGTGTCATAACAGTTTACTAT
>QQUO01000039.1 GCA_008501575.1 Pseudomonadota bacterium | reverse complement strand
TTATCTACTAACAGGCTTGGCCAAAATGTAGCCATAATGACATAGAAAACCGCCACCACACACAGTCCCAAAAATTGAACATTGAAGAACATAAGATCTGTCACCTGGGTTTTGGTTAGCCACAGCAATAAAGGCAGCATTACAGTATTTAACAGCAGCGCTGAAATCATTAACAAAGGATAAGCCAAACGCCGTGACCAATAGATGAGCCCCAAAGTACTCGCCAACAACCACAACTGATTCAAGAGATAGCGTTGTTGCGGGTAATGTTTGGCAAGTTCAACCAGACCACCTACAGTCCACCACAACACCGCAGTTATTATCATCAAACGGGGAATCCAGAAATTTTCATAGGCTAACAAACGGGCACCGTGACGACGCGCATATATGCCCATAAAAGCGGTCGCCGCCACCACGATTAAAACGCCAATAAAGTCCGCATTTAAGAACGGCAGTACATCCGTTCCACCGGGGTCTTCAGCAAAAAAGGCCAAGCAACCCAAAACCGCCAAACCATAGCCACTGAATCTCGGCAACATACGCTGTTGTCGAATGCCAACCCACACCAAAGCACTTGCCTCAGCCACCCACATAGCCGAGGTAACTCGACCATCGAAACCTAAGGGAATCGCCAACGTGGCAAAGCCCACACCTAAGGCAATAAATGACTCGATTAAGTCCTTGAAAAAAGGCCGGTGCAATAATTTAATCAGATAAGCCAACAGAATATAAAATACACCCAGAATCAAAGCCGAATACGCCAAGCCATAGCTCATGTCTTTGACCAATGCCGCTTGTAAGGAAAATGCCACAATCGGCGTACCAAAAATTAAGGTACCGTCATTAATACCTTTCAATTTGGGTGGTTGTTTAAAGGCAAACAACACCGCAATCACCACATACAATAAAAAGTGTGCCACTAAAAAAGGCTCAACCGTGGCAAAGTTTTCGGGCTGATAATACGTTAAGCCCCATAAAGAACCCACCGCGAAGGTTGCAAAGAAGCCGATCACATTCAGCAACCGCCATGACTTAAACCAAGCGATTGCAAAAATGCTTAAGTTCAGCACCAGATAATAACCAAACAACTGCACATGACTACCGCTTCCGGTGGAAGTCAAAATTGGCGCCGCAAAACCACCAATCACCCCAATTACAGCCAAAGCCATGGCATCCTGTAACACCGCCAGTAACGCAGACAAAGCGACTATCCCCACCAGACACAACAGCACCATAGAAGGCGGTAACAACTGATGCAAGCGCATCGCCGCGAACAGGGTTAAATACAACACCCCAATACCACCCCCTTGTAAGCTCAGGGCAAAACCGGGTCTTTTACGCCGTAACCACCAACCCAAACCCAGCAACGCCAAACTACCGGCAACAATCCCCGCGTACCGCGCCTCTATCGGCACTGTGGTGCGCTCCGCCACATATTTTAATAAAAAGGCCACACCCACAAATAACACCAACATGCCGGTTCTGACCAAAGAATTACCACCGGTGAAATAGCCGACCACCAAAGATTTGATTTTTTTAATGCCGGCATTGATGGCCAATTCAAACGCAGAAGGTTGTTTGGGCGGGCTGTCTGCTAATGGCTTATCGCTACCATTACCTGTTTGTAAAGTTGCAGCACTGCCATCAACTTTAGCAGTGTTTGTATCTGACTCTTGGTGTAAATAATCCGCTGAAACCACCTCATCACTATCCACTTTGATGTCTTTAGCCATTATCTCTGGAGATTTTTCCTTGTCCTGAATTTGCTCCGCCACAGCAGCATCATCTTCGACTTTTTCAATATCAGGTATAAAATCAAACACCGAATGATCAGCTTGTAAAACCTCGTCCTTAGGCTTTTCAGTATTTGCAGCAGAGCCACGATGTAAATCTTCCCTGGTTTGGGCATCAAGTAAATTTCTATTTAACCTGCCCTCAAGACGAGTCACTTTCTGGCTTAAATCTAATATCCAAGCAACCAAAAAGCCGATGAAAGCACTGATAAAAACACCCCAACCACTTCTGCTATAGGCACCTAAAAGTAGGCCGGCAATAATAAAACCAATAAATTTCATAAAACACCATCTCTCTTTTTTTATTTTTTAAATCCATTATCCACAAGATAGACAATGTTCTATTGATTTTACATAGCCTTAGATCATTTATCATGAAAAGATGTGGCAAAATCATCATTTTTTTATTTATCTCAATGAAAAGTTTCTATTAACATTAGTTCATTAAAGGTTTTTACTAAATCACAATATGCATTGCAGATAGCGACAAAGCTTATTCCATAAAAAGAACCCAGGTTCTTTAAAAAATTGACAAATTAAGTGGGTTAGTCATGGAGGCGACAATGGCTACCGCTGAAAAGAAAACAAGCGATATGTATTCCAAACGATTATCGGCATAACAACTGTTCAACGTTGAAATATTCTTGTCGCTGCACCCTTTGCGGGTGCCTCATGCGGTGCGATATGACACCAAAATATATTCAAATCACAGCCAATAATTCAGCGTAATTTCGCATTCAGAGCCGCCAGCACTTCAGAACCGGGACACAGTTCATTCTGCGTCAAAGCATTCAAAGGTGTGTCCACTGTATTAATTTTACCGTGGGTGTCCTGTCTTGTTTTATTGTGATAGATTAATCCGGTTAATATTTTTTGCTGTTCTTTGACAGTTTCTATTTGATTCATGGCGGCTTTGCGGCTACTTAAATCGTAATCTGCACCATTTTTTTGTAGATGCAATTCACTGCCATCATGGAGCGTCACTTTTCGGGAACTACCCGCAGGATAATCAATGGTAATTTCTGATCTGTCAGGAACGAAGTCGATGGTGCCCGTGGCATCTAAATGGTCACGCACCCATTCATAACCTTTGGTTGAAGTGGGGGTGTTATTAAACGTGACACATGGCGAGATAACATCAATAAAAGCAAAACCACGATGCTTAATGGCGGCTTTGATAATCGGTATCAATTGTTTCTTATCACCGGAAAAACACCTGGCCACCAAGCCTGCGCCCAATTGCAAAGCCATTTGACACAAATCGATTGAGTCAAACAAACTCGGCACGCCTTTTTTACCGGCTGAACCTTTGTCCGCAGTGGCAGAGTCCTGGCCTTTGGTAAGTCCATAACAGCCGTTATTCATGACGATATAAACCATGTTTAAATTGCGTCTGACCACATGGGCAAATTGCCCCATGCCGATTGATGCCGTATCACCGTCACCGGACACACCTAAATACAGCATATCCTGGTTGGCCATATTGGCACCGGTGGTGACCGACGGCATGCGGCCATGCACGGAGTTAAAGCCATGGGCCTTTCCTAAGAAATAGGTCGGGGTTTTTGATGAACAGCCAATACCGGAAATTTTGGCGATTTTATGGGGTTCTAAATTCAAATCAAAACACGATTGAATGATTGCCGCACTGATGGAGTCATGACCACAGCCGGCACATAAGGTGGATAAAGCACCTTCATAATTTCTAATTGAATAGCCAAGTTCATTGCGGTCTTTCTCGGGGTGTCTGAAAGTGGGTCTTATATAACTCATATCAGGCCTCCTGATAAATGTTGGTTATCCGTTCGATTGGTATCCAAACTGTCTAAATGGCTGTGAATTTCATTGACTAAAAATTCAGCCGTAATCGGCATGCCGTCAATGTTCAGCACGGAAATAATTTTATTCGGATCTATGGCCAGCTCATTGACCAACAAAGTTTTCATTTGCGCGTCTCGGTTTTGTTCAATCAAAAAAACCACCGCATGGTCAGCAATGAAAGCATCCACTTCCGGGCCAAAAGGAAAGGCTTTGATGCGCATCGCGTCCATCGCCTGGTTAACACGCAACCGGTCTAAGGCTTCCTGGCTTGAATAATCACTGGTGCCAAAATAAATCACCCCGATGTCAGCGCCCTGAGAAGAAATCTCTGCTGCCGGCACCAAAGTTTTAGTGGTGTTCCATTTACGCAGCAAACGTTGCATACCGCGGGCATAAACCTCGCCATCTTCGGTATAAGCGGCATATTCATCATGGGATGAACCACGGGTGAAATAAGCGCCTTTTTCAGGATGGGCACCCGGGATGGTGCGATAAGGAATACCATCACCATCGACATCTAAATAACGACCC
>QQUO01000203.1 GCA_008501575.1 Pseudomonadota bacterium | reverse complement strand
GAAATGCGGTATGTTTTGGTTAACGTGGTGTTATCTTTTTCACTGGTAAACACCAAATTTACTGGCTGTTGTGAAACAGTGACTGTTGCTTGATCGGTGTTAAAAATATCTTTATGGGTGAAATTAATCGCCGAACCGACCAAGCCGGACTCCGCACGGTATGGTTGGTCACGATAATCCATTAAAATGACTTTTTGCGTTTCATTTTTCTTTAAAGGATATTGCTTTAATTCAGCATACACCAAGGCCCCACCCTGGGCAGAAAATTGTAATGTTAACAGCGGTGTCTCAACGGTACTAATGATGTCAGTGGCTTGTTGAGGTAAGGCATTAATATTTGGTTTTTGATCATCAGTAACAGGGGCGGTGGGTTGTGGAACATCCGCATCCTCTGTGGTTAGTGGTGATTCAAGCGGTAATTGGGGTGTGTCTTGAGCACTTGTCTCAATGTTGGTTTGATCACTGCCGGCAGGTTCATTCAACGGGCTATAATCTTTTTGCCATTCTACATACAACAAAAAACCCAAAAACATCATAATAATGAGGTAAATATTTTTTTGATTATTCATGACTTACTCTTAAATCCGCTGCCATAAGTGTTGTAAACAGGTCAACACTTGTTGGTTGGTTAGTTGTTTGACCGAAGGTTTTGCCACCACCACATAATCCGCTGCTTTGAGCGATTTTTGTCGTCGAAATGATTCTCTCACGAGTCGTTTAATTCGGTTTCTATCCACAGCCTTAGGGGCTGCTTTTTTACTAATAATCAAACCCAATCTCGCCGGCTGATCTTGCATGGTCCAATGAACCAATAATGTGAAATGAGGGGAGTGGATTTTTTTGGATTGATTAAAAACCCGACCGTATTCTGGTCGGGTTCTGATTCTTTGGTGTTTAGTTAAACGTTGCAAGGCTCACCCTTAAAATTAAAGCCTTATCAGCTGACCACCATGAAGCCAGTTGGCCGATTATTATGCAGCCAGCCTTTTTCTGCCTTTGGCACGTCGTGCATTAATGACGGCTCGTCCACCACGGGTTTTCATACGGGCTCTGAAACCATGGGTTCTGGCACGTTTTGTGTTGCTTGGTTGGTATGTTCTTTTCATTTTAAGTCACCTAAATAATCATATTGAAGTACATCATGTACTTTACAATGCAGTACCAATGGTATAAGTCAATTTATCCACCGGCTAAAAAGGTCGGCAAGTTTATATCTTTTTTGCTTGTTTTTCAAGCCATTTAACGCTTTATTTGCAGGCACCTTGAACACTGATCAGCCTGCTTGGCGTTAATTAATCTCAGCCCCATTACAATATCAATTCTAACCCAATCTTGCTATACTTAGCAGGCTAAAAACACCTTACTTTATAAATTCTTTTTTTAATGACTGATTAAACCATGTGGGAAAATTGTCTTAAGCGGTTGGAAACTGTTTTACCGAAGGATCAAGTGACTTTATGGATTCGGCCTCTGGATGTTCAAATTATAGAAGATTCGATTACTTTAGAAGCGTCTAATGATATTATTCTGAATAAAATTCGCGATAATTTCCTCACTTATATCAAGGCAGTTTTAAAAGAGTTGTCCGGGCAGGATATGGATGTGCAATTAAAATTAAAACAAATTAATAGCCAACCCATTCACCAAGCCCAGAAAAAGACCGGCACAACCCGCATAAAAATAAATGACCATTTAGATCCACGATTTACCTTTGCTAATTTTATTGAAGGTCGATCCAACACCATTGCTTTGGCCGCCTCTTTACAAACAGCCACAACCACACGGGTTGAAGAAAATAATCCTTTGTTGATTTACGGCAGTACCGGCTTGGGTAAAACGCATTTATTACACGCCATCGGTAATGAAATTAAAAAAAACAACCCAAAAGAAGTGGTGTGTTATTTACACTCTGAAATTTACGTCAATCAAATGGTTAAAGCCATCCAGCAAAAATCCATGGATGCCTTTAAACAAAAATACCGGTCGGTCACGGCATTACTGATTGATGATATTCAGTTTTTTGCGCGTAAAGAACGCTCACAAGAAGAATTTTTTCATACTTTTAATTATTTGTTAGAAGGTCAAAAACGTGTCATTATTACCTGTGATCGATATCCGAAAGAAGTCAATGGCTTGGAATCTCGGCTTAAATCTCGTTTAGGATGGGGAATTTCGGTACCCATCGATCCTCCTGATTATGAAACCAGGGTGGCAATCTTGAAGGAAAAAGCGGCCATCATTAATGTAGATATTAATGATGAAGTGGCTCATTTTATTGCCAAGCAATTAAATTCCAATATTCGAGAATTGGAAGGTGCGTTAAGTACCTTAAAAGCCAATGCCAATTTCACCCGTAAAAAAATTGATTTACAATACACCAAACAAATTTTAAAAGAATTATTTAAAGTTAATCATCAAATTGTTTCTGTTGAAAATATACAAAAATCAACAGCACAATATTACAATGTTAAACTATCCGAATTATTGGGAAAAAGCAGAAAACGTTCCATAGTCAGACCCAGACAAATGGCCATGTTTCTGAGTAAAGAATTAACAGATAAAAGCTATCCTGAAATCGGTGAATTATTTGGCGGCCGCGATCACACCACTGTGTTGCACGCTTACCGTAAAATTGAAGAATTATTAAAACAGGAATCAGAACTGTCTGAAGATCGACAAAAGATTGTGAATATATTGATAGAATAAGCTGTTAATAAGCTGTGGATAAGCTGGAGATAACTTTATTTGTAAAAGTTAGGCACAAGTTATCCACAGGTTATAAAATATAAATATTTAGAATATTTACTTTAAAAACAGTAGCTTAACAAGGTTAAGCACTAAGTTATTCACTATAATAATAACTATTTTTATATATAATACTATGTTATTTAAAATACAAAGAGAACAGTTATTGGCACCCTTAAATCAAATATGTGGGGTTGTTGAAAAAAAAGGTACATTACCCATTCTCAGCCATGTGTTATTCACCATTAAAAACGACACGCTTAAGTTAACCACCAGCGATTTAGAGGTTGAGATGAACAGTGAAACCACGGTTGACACTGAGTTTCAAGGTGAACTGACATTACCCGCACAGAAGTTGCTTGATATATGTAAATCTTTAGCTGATGGCTCAATAATGGATTTTAATATTGCTGAACATCAATGTGTCATCACAAGCGGTGACAGCCGTTTTAGTTTAAGTACATTACCGGCTAATGAATACCCGATATTGGAAGATGTTGAGACATTTGAAACCATTCACATTGATAGCCAAGACTTAGCCAGAATGCTTAAACAAACCATTTTTTGTATGGCCAGTCATGATGTTCGCTATTTTTTAAATGGTTTATTGTTTGAAATCCTTAATGACAAAATTCGCTGTGTTTCAGCAGATGGTCATCGTTTGGCATTATCTGAAACAGATTATGTCAATCAAGCCGGTCTCAGTAAACAAATATTAATCCCACGCAAAGGGGTTATGGAACTCAACAAAATGATCAGAGAGGTTGACCAGGAGATTGCCATACATTTGGGTAAAAATCATGTCAGTGTTGAAATTGAAGGCACCCGCATGACTTCAAAATTAATTGATGGTAAATTTCCAGATTACCAATCAGTTATTCCTCTGGACATGGAAAATGATTTTATTGCCAATAAAAGTGAACTTGAAAAAGCCCTTCGGCGGGTGGCCATTTTGTCCAACGAACAATACAAAGGCGTTAAATTTAAAATTTCCACCAACCACCTGCAAATCTTAGGTCATAACCCGGATCAGGAACAAGCCGAAGATTCCATTAAAGTTAATACCAGCATCACTGATATGGAAACCGCTTTTAACGTCAGTTATTTGTTGGATGCCATTAATGTCATCGACAATGATGAGGTGCAATTTAGTTTCAAAGACCCCTTATCCAGTTGTTTAATTAAACACCCCAATCGCCTTGATTGTCGGCTTGTTGTGATGCCATTACGCATATAGCTGGTGCGTTTAAACAGGCTAAAACTCAACAATTTTCGTTGTTATGCGTCTTTAGACCAAACATTTAACACCGCCATTACCATTATTGATGGTGTTAATGGCAGTGGTAAGACAGCCTTAATTGAAGCCATATATTGGCAAACAACCGGTCGTTCATTTCGTCACCACAAAAGTGTTGATCTTATTAGACACAAGCAAAAGCAGTTGACGGTGTTCAGTGAGTACCAGTCAATTGAACAGCATCAAATTCATAAACTCGGGGTCAGTTACAGTAAAAATAATAAAAAAATCATCAAGCACAATGGCCAAATAATTCGTCGACAAACTGATGTCGCTCAACAATTTCCGGTTATTGCCATCGATCCCAATGCCTTTTTATGGATAGATCACACACCCAGCTTTAGGCGATCTTATTTAGATTGGTTGGTGTTTCACGTGGAACCTAATTATTTACGCATTTGGAAGCAATCGCAAAAAGTCCAACAACACCTTAATAAGTTACTCAAAAGCAGTGTCATTGATGAACTGGACTTGTGGCAACAGACATACGCCCAATTGGCCCAACACACAACCATTTTGAGGGAGCAGGTTGTTGAACAGATACAACAACGCTTTAATAAATTAATTAAATTATTTCTACCGACTGTTGAAGATGTAACCATCACCTACAACAAAGGTTGGTTAAGCGATGATTTGTTACAAGAATTAAGCAATAAACAGAGCCAGCACTTAAAACAAGGATTTATCGGTATTGGTGTTAATAAAGCTGATTTGGTGTGTTTGGTTAATGGCCTTCCGGCACAAGTGGTGTTATCAAGGGGGCAAAAGAAATTAATTGCGGTGATTATGTATCTTGTCTTTATTGAGATTTTTGAAAACACCCATCAACAGCCTCCGGTTATTTGTATCGATGACATTGATTCAGAATTAGATGACCGGTCTTTGTCTTTATTGGCCACTTATATTCAACAACAACCAAGGCAAATTTTCCTGACAACAGTGAATGCCAATTCAATCAAAAAGTACTTTATGGATTGTGAAGTGTTTCACGTGAAACAAAACAATCAAAATAAGTCAGAGTTATATAGTTAGCCACCTTCGTGTCAGCCACAGCCCCTCGTTAATGCGGGTTTTTAATGGTATAATTGAGCTTTTATCAAGGTGTTGACAATATGTCAGAAAAGTACGATTCGTCGAACATTAAAGTACTCAAAGGATTGGATGCGGTGCGTAAGCGTCCAGGTATGTATATTGGAGATACAGATGATGGCACCGGGCTGCATCATATGGTCTTTGAGGTGGTTGATAATTCCATTGATGAGGCCTTAGCAGGGCATTGTGATACCATCGAAGTTGAAATTAAAGCAGATGGTTCGGTTGCGGTTATTGATAATGGTCGCGGTATTCCGACGGATATTCATGAAGAAGGAAAATCGGCCGCTGAAGTTATTATGACTGTTTTACACGCCGGTGGTAAATTCGATGACAATTCATACAAAGTATCCGGCGGCCTACATGGTGTCGGGGTCTCGGTTGTGAATGCGCTGAGTGAACGCTTGGATTTGGAAATCAAACGCAATGGTAAAATATACCAACAGGTTTACAGAATGGGGGTGCCGGACAGTGATTTAATGGTGGTGGGTGATACTGATGAAACAGGGACTCGCATTGTATTTAAACCATCAAGAGAAATATTCACTGATGTGGATTACCATTTTGATATTCTGGCAAAGCGTTTAAGGGAACTGTCCTTTTTAAATTCCGGTGTTCGTATTGTTTTAAAAGATGAACGAACCAGCACCGAAAAAGTATTTGAATATGAAGGGGGTATCGCGTCCTTTGTTAATCATCTGGCGGAAAGTAAAACACCATTGCATGAAACGGTGATTCATTTCATTCGAGAGCATGATGATGGTACTTCTGTGGAGGTGGCCATGCAATGGACAGATTCATACCGTGAATCGGTATTTTGCTTCACCAATAATATCCCGCAAAAAGATGGTGGTACCCATTTAGCCGGTTTTCGGGGGGCCTTAACCCGCACCATGAATAATTTTGTGAACGAAGGTGCCAAGAAAAAAATATCCCTACAAGGTGATGATTGTCGAGAAGGTTTAATCGCTGTTATTTCCGTTAAATCACCGGATCCAAAATTCTCATCCCAAACCAAAGATAAACTGGTGTCTTCTGAGATTAAAGGTGTGGTTGAAAGTGCAGTGGGTGAATTCTTAAGTGAGTTTTTACTGGAAAACCCACAAGAGGCCAAAGCCCTGACCGAAAAGGTATTAGATGCCTCCAGAGCCCGAGAGGCTGCGCGTAAGGCGCGCGATATGACTCGCCGCAAAGATGCCCTGGATATTGCTGGATTACCCGGTAAACTCGCTGATTGTCAGGAAAAAGACCCTGTGTTTTCAGAAATATTCTTGGTGGAGGGTGATTCGGCAGGTGGCTCAGCCAAACAAGGCAGAAACCGAAAGAACCAGGCAATTTTACCTTTAAAAGGTAAAATTCTGAATGTCGAAAAAGCCCGTTTTGACAAGATGTTATCATCCGCTGAAGTGGGTACTCTAATCACTGCTTTGGGTTGTGGTATTGGCCCACAGGAATTTGATGCGGACAAGCTGCGTTACCATAAAATTATTATTATGACGGATGCTGATGTGGATGGTTCACATATCCGCACCTTACTATTAACCTTCTTTTACCGGCAAACACCGGAATTAATAGAACGGGGCCATGTCTATATTGGGCAGCCACCGCTGTATAAAGTAAAACGCGGTAAACAAGAACATTATATGAAAGATGATGATGAGATGAACGAGTATTTATTAAACCGTTCATTGGATAACGTACAGTTGTTTCATCATCAAGATCAACCGCCAATCATGGATGATGTGCTATATCGCCTGGTGAAAGAACAAACAGAAGTGAGGTTAATTACTGAAAAACTATCATTGGTCTACGATGAGAAAGTAATTGCAATACTGATGAATTTACCACGGCTTGAAAACAGTTTACAAAAACCGGATCCAACCTGGTTAGAACAGGCCATTAAATTATTAAACACAGATAATCGCATCGGTGTTGACTGGACAGTGCGACATGATCAAGAACACAATTCCATGGTGTTTGTTAAGAACAGTAATGGCTTGATTGAGGAAACCGTATTAACAGAATTGTTTTTTAAATCAAAGGATTACAATAAAATGATGTCGGTGGCTGAGAAAAATTTTGATTTAATTAGCCAAGACGCCTATTTATTAAAAGACGACAAACAAATACCGGTAACAAGTCTTAATGATGTCCTTAATTATTTACTTGAGACAGCCAAAAAAGGCTTAACCATCAGTCGTTTTAAAGGTCTGGGTGAAATGAATCCTGACCAATTATGGGAGACCACCATGGATCCCGAAACCCGCCGTTTGTTACAAGTCACCATTGAAGATGCGGTGGCCGCGGATAATGTATTTTCAACCTTAATGGGCGATGTGGTCGAACCGCGTCGAGAATTTATTCAAAAAAATGCACTTAATGCAGGTAATTTAGATGTCTAATATGGATCAATCAATTAAACAAAAAATAGAAAAATTAATTCAATCAGACAAGGTGTTCCTCTTTATGAAAGGAAATCCTCAAACACCGATGTGTGGTTTTTCTGGAAATACCGTTAAAATGCTTAAAGATTTATTGGGTGATGATTATGGTACCTTCAATGTACTCGAAGACAATGACATCAGAGAAGGCATTAAATTATACAGTGACTGGCCCACCATTCCCCAGTTATACATCAATCAGGAGTTTGTTGGTGGAAACGACATCATTTCAGAGATGTTTAATACCGGTGAACTTCATGAATTATTGGATTTGAAAAAACCCGATCGAACACCACCTCATATGACAATCAGTAATGAGGCTTTGGCACACATCAAAGAAGGTATGAAAGATGCCGGTAACCATAAACTGTTCTTATCCATAGACGATGAATTTAATACCCGTTTTAGCCTGGACACACCCAAGGGTTATGAGGTGGTGGCTAAAATTGGTGATTTGGCTATTTATATGGACATTGGTACCGCTGAACGGGCGCAAAATATTGAGATTTCCTGGCTTGAAGAACTACAAGGATCCGGGCTACGAATTAAAAACCCCAACGAACCACCCGCCGTTCAGGAACTTACTGCTGCAGAATTGCAAGATTGGTTTGATACAAAGACCGCGGATAACCCCCGCATCTATGATGTTAGAGCTGAAGATAAGGTGGCTGAAGGTACTTTACCCGGTGCCCAGCGGTTGGATAAACAGGCCATCGAACAGATTGAATCTTTGGATAAATCAACCCCCCTGGTGTTTCTCTGTCAAGTGGGACAATCATCGATGGCTGCGGCTGAATATTTCCGCAAAAAGGGCTTTACCAAAGTCTTTAATTTAAGTGGTGGCTATGATGCCTGGAATGACTAAGTAAACACCACACAATGGTTAAAAAAGCGCCTGAGCTCAGGCGCTTTTTTTATTGACGAATTTTATTTTCATACAACCAAGCATTTGCATAAAAAAGAAATATAAAACTGAATCAATCTTAAATTTATCCATAAAAAAACTTGCCTATTATGGACAGATAATTTATCATTTCGCACCTTGATGAGGCATCCCTCATCTGTCAATTCAATTTCTGCATGGGTCGTTAGCTCAGTTGGTAGAGCAGTGGACTTTTAATCCATTGGTCATAGGTTCAAATCCTATACGACCCACCATTTATGTTCCCGGTACACATTTTGTTAATTTGTTTTGCTGTGCACAATTTTCAACTTACAAATGGTTAAATATTAACCATAAAACAAGCCACATAAATACCACAAAACATTTAAATAAATTCGTTTAATATCAATGATTTAAAAATAAATAGATTTTGTAAGCTTCCTTTTTATATAAAACCGGGTGGGTCATTACCCTAAAAAAAGAATTTCAGACAAACTGACAGGCAAAAAAAAACCACCGATAAACAGTGGTTTTTATTTATTGGTATTAATTAAATTACTTTTTAACGCCTTCAACTGAAACTGTCAAATAAAGTTTATCAGAGGCCGGGCCTAAATTTCTTTTGATCTTATATTCACTTAAACTAATTTCTGTGGTGGCTTCATAACCACGTCGGTGACCACCCCAGGGATCGTCGCCGGCGCCAACGAATTGAACATCCAATTCCACTTTGTTGGTTACGCCATTAATGGTTAAATCACCGGTCATGGTGCCATGACCATCTGCACCCGGTGAAAATGAGGTGCTGACAAATTTTGCTGTGGGGTGAGCCGCCACATTCAAAAAGTCATCACTGCGTAAATGTTTATCTCTTTCCGCGTGATTTGAATTAACACTGTTGGTTTGTACGGTCATTTGAATGGCTGCTTTTTCGGGTGCATTTTCATCATAGGAAAAGGAACCATCAAAAGTATCAAATCGACCATATAACCAACTGAACCCCAAATGGTTAATTTTAAATTGAACAAAAGCGTGTTGACCTTCGATGTCTACATTATAATCAGCGGCTTGTACCAAAGGCGTCAGGACAAAAAGTAATAAGGCTAATCGTTTTTTCATGTTGTCTCCAAAATTAAAGTATTCGTTTAAGTGTGTCATCTTTATCGACGAAGTGATGTTTGACCGCACCGATGATATGAAGTGCCACAAAAAGCATTAATAAGTAAGCACCATATTCGTGAACCCAGCCCATAGTATCCACCACCGGACCTGAAAATTGTGTTAATGATGGTAAATTAATGGTTTTAAATAATATTTTCGGTTGACCGTCGGCAGTCATCATCAGATAACCGGTGATAACTAAACCAATAACAAACACATAAAACAAGGATTGAGTGAGTTGAGACAGGATACGTTCAAATGGTTTTACCGGTGGGGACAGTCTTTTTTGGTAACCGGTGAGTAATCGAATAATTTTAACCAACCAAACAAACATTAGCACCATACCAACAGCATAATGTAACTCCGGCAAGCGGTTATACCAAGGGCTGTAATAATCCAATTCCACCATATACCAGCCGCTGATAAACATAAAAAAGATGATTAAGGCACTAAGCCAATGGATGATTCGGGTTGTTAAACTGTATTTTTGCATGAGATTTTCTCCAATAGTTTACCAATCAAATTCTGCCACCACCGGGGTATGATCGGAAGGGCGTTCATTTTTTCTCGGTTCAACATCAATATAAGCCGATGACAAAGTTTCACTGAGTTCATCACTGGCCAGTATTAAATCGATGCGTAACCCCATACCACGGGCAAATTTATTCATGCGATAATCCCACCAACTGAAGTAACCGCCGGCGTCGTGCAGCAGCCGGAAACTGTCCTGAAAGCCTAAATCCAGTATGTTGTTCAAAGCATTACGTTCTTCGGTGGTACAGAGTATTTTTTCATACCACTTTTGTGGGTCATGGACATCACGGTCATCCGGGGCAATGTTAAAATCACCCAATACAATCACATTTTGATATTCATTCAGTTGTGCATCGAGAAAACCGGTGACATGTTGTAACCAATTCAATTTATAGTTAAATTTGTCGGTACCGGGTGCTTCACCATTGACCACATAAAGATTAACAATGCGAATATCATCCACGGTGGCGGCTAAAATCCGGCGTTGTGGATCATCAAGTCCTTCAATATCAGTGATCATATCTTGAGGATTCTGCTTGGCAATAATGGCCACACCATTATAGGTTTTTTGGCCGGAATACACCACTTCATAACCGGCCTCGCGGATGGCTTGCACCGGAAAAACATCATCGATTATTTTGGTTTCTTGTAAGGCCAAAATATCGGGTTGCTGCTGCTTGAGCCAATCAAGCACCTGCGGTAATCGGACTTTCAATGAATTCACATTCCAGCTGGCAATTTTCATGGTAATTTTTATTGATATCAGGTCAAATAATTAATTATAGTCAAAAGGATGACATCATTCAGCCAAATTACAACAATCACATAACAATTTAACAGGCTATCCTTTAAAATGTTGGCTAATTGACTATTTAGACATCGATGCGCGATTCACAAGAGAAACTGCCATGTTACGAATTATAGGTATTGATCCGGGTTCTCGTATGACCGGCGTTGGCATTATTGATACCCATAAACAACAAGTGCAGTATGTTCACCATCAAACCATTCATTGTGGAAACGGGGATTTTCCCGAGCGCCTGGGTCTTATATTTAGTGGTATTAATGACATCATTAAACAATATAAACCGCATGAGATGGCCATAGAAACGGTTTTTATGGCGAAAAACCCGCAATCAGCAATTAAATTAGGCCAAGCGCGGGGCGCAGCCATTTGCGCCACCCACGCACAATCGGTTAAAGTCCACGAATATGCGCCCAAAGCCATTAAACAAGCCGTGGTGGGGCAAGGTGGCGCTGCTAAATCACAGGTACAATACATGGTTGGCTTATTACTTAATTTACAACAAAAGATTCAAGCGGATGCCGCCGATGGCTTGGCGGTTGCGATTTGTCATGCCAATAACCGCTGGACTCAACAACACATTATTGCCGGTCGCACCGGTTCTTGGAGAAATTTGTGATTGGACTTATTAAAGGGCAACTGCTACACACAGAACCGCCGGCCCATTTAATTGTCAATGTGCAAGGTGTGGGTTATGAAATTGAAGTGCCGACATCTGTTTTTTTTGAGTTACCTGCTGTAAACAAAGACATTGAATTGATTATTCACCACTTGGTGCGGGAAGATGCCTCAATTCTTTATGGTTTTCGCAGCTTTTCCCAACGGCAGTTGTTCAGAACCCTGTTAAAGGTTAACGGTATCGGCGCAAAATCAGCTTTGGCGGTGTTATCCACCATGAGTTCAGCAGAGTTTGCCCGCGTAATAAATGATCAAGACATTTCTGCCATTACCCAAGTACCGGGTATTGGTAAAAAGACGGCACAAAGGCTGATGATTGAAATGAAGGATAAGGTCGATTTGAGTGAACTGTCGGATCCGACAAAAACCGCACAGCCGGCCCGTTTAGGGGTACAGGCTGAGGCCATCAGTGCCTTACAGTCATTGGGCTTTAAGCCTCAGGAAGCACGTCATATCGTTCATAAAATTCATAAAGATAACAAGGATTTAGCGGTGGAAGATATTGTGCGCATGAGTTTAAAACAACAAGGAGGGCACTGATTTATGGACTCAAATTTCAATCCCGAACGCATGATAGGCGCGGATATTAATGATCCGCAGGAATCGATTATTGAAGCCACCATCCGACCCCAAAAAATTGAGGAATACTTAGGTCAAACGGAGGTTAAAGCACAGATGGCTTTATTTATTGAAGCCGCCCGCAAGCGACAAGAAGCCCTGGATCATGTGCTGATTTTTGGACCACCTGGCTTGGGCAAAACCACCCTGGCCCATATTGTTGCTCATGAAATGGGTGTGCAATTACGCCAAACATCCGGACCTGTGTTAGAAAAGGCCGGAGATTTAGCGGCTTTATTAACAAATTTACAACCCCACGATGTGTTGTTTATCGATGAAATTCATCGTTTATCTGCGGTGGTCGAAGAAATTTTATACCCGGCGATGGAAGATTTTCAGATTGATATAATGATCGGTGAAGGTCCGGCAGCCCGCTCCATTAAACTGGACTTGCCACCGTTTACTCTGGTGGGCGCCACCACCCGTGCCGGCTTATTAACCTCACCACTACGCGATCGTTTCGGTATCGTGCAAAGGTTACAATTTTATGCAGTGGAAGATTTGGCCCATATTGTCGCGCGGTCTGCCGATATTTTAAACATAGAAGCCGACCAGGACGGTTGTTATGAAGTGGCAAAACGTTCACGGGGCACGCCAAGGATTGCTAATCGGCTCTTGCGGCGGGTACGAGATTATGCGGAAATCAAAGGAGATGGTGTCATTACACAACAATTAGCCGCAGATGCTATGGATATGTTGCAAGTGGATCAGCGTGGATTGGATGAAATGGATCGCAAACTGTTACAAGTGATTACCGTCCAGTTTGAGGGTGGTCCGGTGGGCATAAACTCCTTGGCAGCCGCCTTAAGCGAAGAACGCGGTACCGTCGAAGATGTCATTGAACCTTATTTAATTCAACAAGGTTTAATGGCGCGCACCGCACGCGGTCGAATCGCCACCCGTAAAACCTGGCAAATCATGGGTCTAAAACAACCGACTAAACCCAACCAGGACTTATTTGAGTGATGACCTCTTTTTTGTATAAAACCCGTGTTTATTATGAACACACCGATGCCGGCGGTGTCGTATACCATGGCCGTTATGTTAATTTTTTTGACCAGGCACGTACTGAGTGGCTACGTCATCACGACTTACAACAAAGTGAAATGAGACATCAAGAAAACGTATTGTTGGTGGTTCGTGGAATCGATATTCAGTACCTTAAACCGGCTTATTTAGATGATATATTGAGCATCTCTTGCGAAATCAAAAGTCACAGCGCTGTACGGATGGTGCTTGAACAAGTGATGACAGTTGATAACAAAGTGATAGCCACCGCCGAAGTCACGGTGGTGAGTGTCCATGATCAGCGTTTTAAACCGATGCGGTTTCCTCAGAAATACTTAAACCGTTTAATTGACCAACAGTAATTAACCACAATCAGGAGTCTCATGTGAACGACAGCGGACAATTTTATTTAGAGATTATCGTCAATGCCTCATTACCGGTAAAAGTGGTGATGTTGATACTTATTTTGGCTTCCATTTGGTCTTGGCTGATTATTTTCAGTAAAGGTAACATTTTGGCAAAAGCACAAAAAACCGCCAAAAAGTTTGAAGAACATTTTTGGTCCGGAATTGATTTAAATAAGCTCTATCAACAGGTTAACAACAATAAGAGCTCAGGTATTGCCCGTATATTTACCGCCGGATTTAGTGAGTTCCAGCGCAAGAAAAACAGCGGTCAAATCAGCATTAATTCAGTGGAAAGTGCTGATCATGCCATGCGCGTGGCCTTGAGTCGGGAAATTGAAAGTCTGGAATCACAATTACCAACCCTGGCCACCATTGGCTCAACCAGTCCTTACATCGGTTTATTTGGTACCGTGATTGGTATTATGTTGTCTTTTCATGCCTTGTCGGATGTCACCCAGGCCACCATTGCTCTGGTGGCGCCGGGTATCTCGGAGGCATTAATTGCCACGGCCATGGGCCTGTTTGCCGCCATACCGGCGGTTATTTTTTATAATCGCTACAGTGATAAGGTGGAACGTATTTATAGTCAGTATGATGCCTTTAAAGATGAGTTCTCAGCGATTTTACACCGTCAAATTGGTGAATAAAGATGCGCCGTCAACGAAAACTCAATGCTGAAATCAATGTGGTGCCTTATATCGATGTGACCTTGGTGTTGCTGATTATTTTTATGATTACCACACCATTGCTGAATTTAGGCGTGGATGTTAATTTACCCGAGTCCAAAGCCAACACCGTTGATATTGCATCAGAACCGGCGGTCATTAATGTCACCGACAAGGGTGATTTGTATTTAAGTATTGATGGTGAATACGAGTTGCTGGACAGTGATAGTTTACAAAAAAAATTGGCTGCTTTTGTCAAAGTTAACCCGGATATACCGATTATGATAGGTGCTGATAAAGCGGTTTCTTACGGTCAGGTGTACCAGGCGATGGTGGTGGCACAACAGGCTGGTGCGAAAAAAGTGGGTTTGCTCAGTGAACCCATTAAGCCGAATTAATACCC
The DNA here is from genome assembly GCA_008501575.1 of Pseudomonadota bacterium. Classification (GTDB taxonomy): domain Bacteria; phylum Pseudomonadota; class Gammaproteobacteria; order Xanthomonadales; family Marinicellaceae; genus Marinicella. Next base: position 1,617 of record QQUO01000203.1, on the reverse strand, counting down.
ATGTCACTGCCGGTAGAACAAAAAAAAGCCTTGTTTTATTCAATGGGTTTGCACCTGTTGCTGGTGGCACTCTTATTTATTTCCGCGCAACAAAAAGTCATCACACCCCCCAAAGGCATTGCCATTGAAGCTCAGATTGTGGATTTAACACAGCCACTGTCAGCCCCGCAGCCACAAAAGAAGCCAGATACCGAACAAGCACCGGTACAACAACCCCCAAAACCAAAACCTGAGCCAAAACCCGAACCGGAACTAAAACCGGAGCCAAAACCTGAGCCAAAACCGGAACCCAAAATTGAGCCAGAACCGGCAAAACCTGATCCGGCGGTCTTAAAAAGACAACAAGAACAAGCCGAGCGATTAAAGAAACTGCAACAACTCAGGGAACAACGGCAAGCCGCAGAAGCCGCCGCCAAAGCGCAAAAGACACCGGATCAAAAACCCCAACAAACGGTACCGGATGATAATAAGGTGGAACAGCAAGCCAGCGGCCCCATCGGCACCCAAGATGGCAAAACCGGACAGGAACCCAGTCTGTTAAACCATTACATCACGGCCATACAGGCCGATGTTACCCGTCAATGGGCACGACCAGTCGGAACCCCGGCCGGATTAAAGTGTCAGATTAAAGTGAATCAAATTCCCGGTGGTGGGGTGATAAGTGTCACCATCGGTACACCCTGTAATGCCGATACGGTGGTTAAAAACTCAATCATCAATGCCGTTAAAAAAGCCGATCCATTGCCTTATGCGGGATTTGAATCCGTGTTTGAAAGACGGCTTAATTTTATATTTCAGTACCAAGGAGACTGATAATTATGCGAATAATAAGTGCTTTGTTTATATTAATCATGGGTTCACATGCCCAGGCCCAACTTAACATCACCATCGATGGAGGCAGTGCCAGTGCCATACCCATTGCGGTGACTGATTTTGTTTATCCTGACGGCCCTTTAAGTACCGACATCAGCGCGATTATTCGCCATGATTTGGCACGTTCAGGCCAGTTTGCACCATTGTCTCAGGATTTGCTGGTGGAACACCCCGCTGCCGATGATGACATTAACATGGGTACCTGGCGTTTATTAAAGGCAGATTATATTGCGTATGCATCAATACAGTCGGTGTCTGCCGGGCGCATAGAAATTCGCTTCAGATTATCATCGGTGGCTGACCAAAAGCAGTTATTGGCGTTGACTTTACCGATTAAAACGGATCAGTTGCGCGCCGCTGCCCATTTTATTGCCGATAAAATATATGAGGAAATCATTGGGGTGCCGGGTGCCTTTTCGACCAAACTCGCTTATGTTACAGTGACCGAAAATTCAAGCGGTGTTCATTTTCAACTGATGGTCTCTGATGCCGATGGTTTTAATCCCCAATCCTTGGTCACCTCGAAAGAACCACTGATGTCCCCGGCGTGGTCTCCCGATCGCCAACGGATTGCTTATGTGTCCTTTGAACAAGGTAATTCAGCCATCTATCTACAGCATTTAAAAACCGGCGAACGTACCCTGATGGCCAATTTTAAAGGTATTAACAGTGCCCCTAAATTTTCTCCCGATGGACGGCATTTGGCAGTCACATTATCCAAAGGTGGTAATGCGGATATCTACT
>QQUO01000079.1 GCA_008501575.1 Pseudomonadota bacterium | reverse complement strand
ATCCTTTAGGTATATTAAGTGGTAGGAGGTTACAGCAATTAAAACACATTTTGCGATTATCACTCAACACCCATCGAAACCATCGGTTGCATTTGGGTGTGTAAAAAATCTCCCGCATTTTACGAATACCCTCATAACATTTTACCCCTCAAAAATAATTCACTTTGGCAAATATTTGTTCGGGTTTTTCGTATTCTATCCAATCCTAAAAATAACCGAGGTATTAGATATGCAATTAGACATTACCGGTCATCATCTTGAAGTGACTGAACCCATCAAAAACTACATTGATTCTAAATTTGAACGCATTAGAAGACATTTTGACCAAGTATTAAGCGTTCATGTGATACTCAGTGTCGAAAAAATACGACACAAATCTGAAGCCACCATGCACATTGGCGGCAAAGACTTTTTTGCTGAATCCACTGAGGACCATCTCTATAAATCCATAGACGCCATGGTTGATAAGCTGGATAAACAAATTAGACGCCATAAAAGTAAATTGAGTAATTATAATAACAAAGAAGCGATTGCCATTAATCAAACACAATACTAACCTATTGATTACATAAAATGAGAAAATGGTCTAACATTGTGTTAGGCCATTTTTTATTGAGCTTATGAAATTTATCGATTTACTGGAAGAAGAAAATATACTGATGAATTACCATTTTATCAGTAAAAAACGGTTATTTGAGCAGGTGGGGCAGTTACTTGGCCGGACACGCTCAGAAGGTTTGTATATTTATCACAGTTTATTGGATCGTGAAAAACTGGGTAATACTTCCCTGGGAACCGGGGTGGCTTTACCCCATGGACGGTGCTTAAAGACCGATGAAATTCGTGCCTGTTTGATAAAATTATCTCATCCGGCCGATTATGAATCTGTGGATAATCAGGCGGTACAAATTGTGGTTGGCTTGGTGTTTCCCATAACGGTAAAACCGGAACATCGGCGATTTTTAAAGGAAACGGCCCAATTATTCAGGCAGCATGTGCTGTATGAAAAACTCATTACTATCGATGATAAGCACACCATGATTGACACCATTATGGAGACATTCGAACAATGCAGCAGTTAGTTATTATCACCGGGTTATCTGGTTCAGGTAAAACCATAGTATTAAGGTCATTAGAGGACATGGAATATTATTGCGTCGATAATCTGCCGGTAAATATGTTGCCGGATTTTGCTGACCATATAAATGAGGATGTGGCTTTTTACCCGAAAGTTGCGGTCGGTATTGATATCCGCAGTCAGCATCAAGATTTAATTGGTTTTCCAGAGACCGTCAAACAACTCAAAAAGCAATTACATGTTCGGGTGGTGTTTTTATCAGCTGCAGAAAAAACCTTGTTAAGCCGATACAGTGAAACCCGCCGGCGACACCCTTTATCAACAGCACAACAAAAACACTCACTCACCGAAGCCATTCGTTTAGAAGCGCAGCTGATGGCACCGGTTAAAGAAACCGCAGATTTGATTATTGACACCAGTCAATTAAAAGTACAGCAATTAAAACAGCAGATATGGCAGATAATGAATCAGTCGAATCAGCGGGTAACGGTTATTATCAAGTCCTTTGCCTTTAAGCGTGGTGTACCTTTTGATGCCGATTTTGTGTTTGATGCCCGCTGTTTACCCAATCCCTATTGGGAAAAAGACTTGCGACCCTATACCGGCCAAGATGAACCAATTATTGAATTTTTTAAGCAAGAACCATTGGTGGCCGAATATTTAACCGATTTATGTCTCTTCAGTAATAAGTGGATTGATAAGTTTGAAGTTAATGATCGCAGTTATATTACGGTGGCCATCGGCTGTACCGGTGGGCGACACCGATCGGTGTATTTGGCAGAAGCCTTACACACTTATTTAGCCGGTAAAAATATCAATAATATGTTGCTTCATCGTGAATTAGGGCCAAGCGATTAACTATATTCTGTGATAGGTGACTACTGAAAAGGCATGATGTGGATTATTCTCGCTGATCGGATAAACTTCTTGATTTGTAATTTGCCACTCAGACCAGAATATTTCAGGGAAATAGGTGTCACCTGAAAAAGTCGCATTGATGTGGGTGATAATCATCTTATCGGCTTGTGGTAACAGTAATTCAAAGATCTTAGCGCCGCCAATAACCATCACTTCCTTATCACCTAAAAGTAGTCGCCAGTCATGGATAATACGAAATCCTTCGCGATGATAATCCGGTTGCCGTGTTAACACCCAATTAGTCCGTTTGGGGAGTGGTTTTTTCAATGATTCACAGGTTTTGCGGCCCATTAAAATGGGTTTGTTTAGGGTGTTTTGTTTGAAGATCTTTAAATCTGCAGGTAAATACCATGGTAAATTATTGTTAGCGCCAATCAGTCTGTTTTCATCAAAGGCCGCCACCAGGGTAAAACTCATACCGCCACCTGACCTTTGATATGTGGGTGAGCCTGATAATTTATAATGGTAAAATCATCATAGCCAAAGTTAAAAATATCTTTAACAGACGGGTTGATAAGTAATTGGGGTAACGGGTAAGGTTCGCGGTCTAATTGCTGTTGCATTTGTTCACGGTGATTAGCATAAATATGGGCATCACCAAAGGTGTGGATAAACTCACCCACTTGTAAATCACAGACTTGGGCCACCATGTGGGTAAGTAATGCATAGGATGCGATATTGAATGGCACCCCAAGAAAAACATCGGCACTGCGTTGGTAGAGTTGGCATGATAATGCGCCCTTATTTACGTAAAATTGAAACAGGCAGTGGCAAGGCGGTAGAGCCATATCATTAACATCAGCCACATTCCAGGCACTGATGATGTGCCGTCGGGATCCTGGGTTATTTTTTATTTGCTCGATCAGTTGACTGATCTGGTCAATTTGCCCACCCTTACCATCCGGCCATGAACGCCATTGGTGGCCATACACCGGGCCTAAATCACCGGTCTCATCGGCCCATTCATTCCATATATTAACACCGTGTTTTTGTAAGTAATGAATATTGGTGTCGCCTTTTAAAAACCACAAAAGCTCATAAATAATTGATTTAATGTGGAGTTTTTTAGTGGTGAGCAAGGGAAATCCATCGGCTAAATTAAAACGCATTTGATAACCGAAAACACTCAAGGTGCCGGTACCGGTTCGGTCGTCTTTTAAAGTACCATTGTCTAGAATATGTCGGACAAAATCCAAATAGGTGTGCATAAAAAAACCTTGCTATAAAATGATTAATTATAGCAAGGTTTAAGGGTTTTGTTGGCTGCCAATCAGTATCAATTAGGCAAACATGCGTTGTACCGCATTTGGCGCGTTGAAATTATTTAAAATATGATCCACATCAACACCCAGCTTAGTCATGCTGAGGGCACCGGTGATGCAAGGACGTTCTTTATTTGAGAACGGTGGTTTTTTGGATAAATCAATAAAACGCGGTTTTTCAAGCACTTTATTTTGGGCGTTGCGAATCAATAATATTTCAGGTTTTAAGCGTTTTTGCTTATTGTGTGACAGCACCAAGCCAATTGAGCCGTCTGATAATTGTACCGGAGAACCGGCCGGGTATAAACCGATGGCCTGAATAAATTCGTCCACCAATTGGGCACTGAATAATTTATTTTTTTGCTTAAAGAGCCATTCCATGGCTTGTGAGGATGAGTAGACTTTACCGTAAGGTTTTTTGCTGGTCATGGCGTCGAAGGTATCAACAATACCGGCAATTTGACCCATGGCAGGAATCTCGTCACCCACTAAACCATAAGGATAGCCACTGCCGTCAAAGCGTTCGTGGTGGGTTTCGGCAATGGTCAGTACATCATGTGGAATGCTGTTATCCTTGGCCAGTATTTCAACACCAAGTTCTACATGTGACTCAAATATTTTGCGCTCATTTTCAGAGTAGCTGTCGGCTTTATTCAGTAATTTACGGCTGATTTTAGTTTTACCAATGTCTGCCAGTAACACCCCGGTGACTAAGGTTTCTAATTTATCTTCAGTAATGCCCAGATGGCGACCAAAGACAGCCGATAGTATGGCAGATCGTAAGGAATGACCATAAACGTACTGGCCTTTTTCCTTAAGCTGGGTTAACCAGACTAAAGTGTTGGGGTTGCGAATAACCGAGTTAACCACCTGTGAGGCGATTTGCTTGGTTTTTTTAATGTTCAGGCGTTTACCCACACGTAAATTAAAACTGGTTTCCTCAACCGCGCTG
>QQUO01000282.1 GCA_008501575.1 Pseudomonadota bacterium | reverse complement strand
CTACTTGATAATAATCGAGTGCGCCTAAGCGGTGATGTTTGCGTCAAGCAAAATGATGTCAGCTTATTAACACCGTCTTTGATATACAATCACAATGATTTCACCTTCCAAACACAGGGCATCGTGCAGTTGCAAAATAAAGCACAACGTTTGTCAGCTATGTCCGTCAACATAGACACAAAGCAAGAACAAGCTGAACTCCGCGAAGTGAATTATTTTTTGATTGATTCAGACATGAACGGTCAGGCCGATTATATGAAAATTGGTGACAATCAATCGCATTTACAGGCCGTGACCTTTTCCACCTGTTCCCCGGCACAACGCGACTGGGAAGTGCGGGCTGAATCAGCTGACTTAGACCACAGTGAGGGGGTGGGTACGTTTAGAAACTTAACCCTGCGGATTAAAGATGTGCCTGTCCTGTATTTACCTTATGCCAAACTACCCATTAATGACGCCCGACGCACTGGCTTTTTGGTGCCCGGCGTTTCCTATTCAAACACCACCGGGCTTGATTTATCGATTCCGTACTACATAAATTTAAAGCCGAACATGGATTTGACCTTAACGCCACGCTATATTGCTGATCACGGTATTATGTTGGGCACCCAATATCGGTATCTGACCGAGCGTAGTCGCGGCACTTTTGATGGCAGTTTTTTACCCAATGATGATAAGCGGTTACGAGACCGCAGTTTAATTGATTATCGCCACGCCACACAAATCAGCAATGGCTGGCAATTTAACAGCCATATTCAATCCGTAAGTGACAGCCGATATTATGAGGACTTTGCCTCCAGTGCCTACATCACCTCAACACCTTATTTACAAAGCAACTTAAGTATCCGTGGTTCTTCGCCCACTTGGCAATTTTTTGCCGGCATCAATGAATATGATGTCCTCAGTGAACAAATTACCGCGGACAAAGAACCTTATCGAACATTACCGGAAGTCAGTTTTGACTGGTACCAAAACAACTATGCCAAACAATATAGCTATGGCATCCAATCAGAATTGATTAATTTTTATAAAGAACATGCCGTGGGCGCCTGGCGTACTGACATCACACCGTGGGTTGAGAAACAATGGTCCACATCATGGGGTTATGTGAAACCCAAACTGCAATACCGCAGTACCCGTTATAATTTTGATGACAATCGCCCTGACAGCAACCGCAATTTACCCATTGCCTCTGTTGACAGTGGTCTTATATTCCAAAAAAATAGCGAAGATGGCGGTTATAAAACCATTGAGCCGAGGCTGTTTTATACCTATGCGCCCTACCGTAATCAATCGGAAATACCAATATTCGACAGCCGCGAACTGAGCTTTGGCAGTGCCCTGTTATTCCAAACCAACCGTTTTTCCGGTGCGGACCGACAGTCGGACATGAATCAGGCTTCGTTGGCATTCACGCAACGCAGTTTTGCTGGCAATGGGCAAGAACGCTGGAATTGGACCCTCGGTCAAATTAATTATTTTGATGATCAACGGGTGCAAATAAATGACACCCCACAAACCATTACTCAGTCACCCATTATTTTTGAATATAATTTATTTTTATCACGATACTGGTCAGCCGGCTTATCTCTGCATTACAATGAGGACGATGCTGAATTAGAACGTGGCTTGTTTCATATTCAGCATAAAGCCGCAAATCAGGCCCTCTATAACCTGGCCTATCGCTTTAGAAGGTCTAAAATTGAACAGTTTGATGCCTCGGTTGTCTTACCCTTTAATGAGCGACACCGTATAATTGCGCGATGGAACTATTCGACCCGAAGTCACAAAACCATCGAGGCTTTATTTGGTTATGAACATAAAAGCTGTTGTTGGGCATTCCGCCTGGTGGCCAGACACTATCTGGTTGATGAGTCAGGTTTGAGCAATAACGGTATTTACGCAGAAATTCAATTAAACGGCTTGGGTGCTTTAGGCAGAGACCCAAGAGAGTTATTACAACAATCCATACCGGGTTACCAAGAGACATTTTAATTATGAGAAAATTAATCTATTTATTTTTAATCGTTACCCCCTTCGCGCAAGCTGAGCAATTTTTGGACGACATTGTTGCTGTGGTGGATGATTCTGTGATTATGCGTTCTGAATTAGTGCGGTCTTCAGACTCCATCAAAAAACAAATTGAAGCCAGTGGCAATCCTTTACCTCCGGACGATATTTTAAATAAGCAAGTTTTGGAAAAACTGATTGTCCAAAAGGTTCAATTACAACGGGCCGAACAAGTGGGAATTCGCATTTCAGATGCAGAAGTGGATGCCGCATTAACCAATATTGCCCGCCAAAACGGCATCACCCTGGCACAAATGCGCGCCACCATTGAAGCAGACGGCTTTAATTTTACTGATTTTCGTGATGATATGCGCAAAGACATGCTGACTGAACGGGTTCGCTACGCCTATGCCAATTCCACTGTAAAAGTCAGTGAAAACGAAATTGATTTGTTTCTGGCTGATAACGAATTAGACCAAGGCGAAGTGGATATCCAACATATTTTAATCGACGTACCCGAAGGGGCTGATGAAGCCACCGTTGAAGCCAAACGCACAGTCATTAATGACTTAAGAGAACAATTGATAGCAGGGGCAGATTTTACGGTGTTGGCCACCCAATATTCAGATGGTCAAAAATCCCTGGAAGGTGGCCGTCTGGGATGGCGACCGGTGAATCAATTACCACCCATGTTTGCCGAGCAAGTTAAGACCATGTCGGTGGGTGAAATAACCCGGCCACTGCGCTCAGCGAGTGGTTTTCATTTAATTAAATTAGTGGATAAACGCGATCCAACCACAAAGGTTGTGGACCAATATAAAGTTCAGCATTTGATGGTCGCCAGTGATGAAATTATCTCAGCCAAAGATGGCATGAAAATCATCAACGATTTGTATCAACAACTGCAAAACGGGGGTGATTTCGCAAGCCTTGCCGAAGCACACTCTGATGATCATAATTCGGCACCCTTAGGAGGCGATATGGGCTGGCGAACACCCGGTGAATTAGGACCACGGATGGGCGATATAGTTGAAAATTTATCCATCGATGAAATGTCCAGCCCCTTTCAGACCGACGTCGGCTGGCACATTGTTAAACTATCGGGAAAAAAACAAGCTGATGTCACTGAAGAATTTAAACGGCAACAAGCGGAACAAGCCATTCGGCAACGAAAAATACAGCAAGCCATTGAAACTTGGGTGCGAGAAATTCGTGGCGAAGCTTTTGTTGACATCCGCTTATGATTTTGACTTGATCAATACATAATTAATGAAATTAGCTGTTACCTTAGGCGAACCGGCCGGCATCGGGCTTGAACTGTTAGCCAGTCTTGACCGCGATTTGGATGACTGTGTTTTAATTGGTGACCCACAGCTGATTCAGACACAATTACCCCAATTTCCTATGGATCGAATTGTGGCTGTCAGCTTGGCTGAGCCCAGTTATTTTGGACAGCTTAATCAAGCCAATGCCCGTTATGTTTTAGACACCATAAAAGTCGCGACCATGGGCTGTCTTGAAGGCCGTTTTGATGCCATGATCACCAACCCCATTCATAAAGGCATTATTAATGACGCCGGAATTATTTTTTCAGGACATACTGAATATTTGGCGGAATTAACAGGCACTGATCAAGTCGTTATGATGCTTTTAAATCAGGTCATGAAAGTCGCTTTGGTGACCACTCATTTACCACTCAAGGATGTGGCTTCAGCCATCAGTAAAGATAAAATCGCAGCCACAATTAAAATTGTCACGGCGGATTTAATTAATAAGTTTGGCATTGCTTCACCCCATCTGGCCGTTTGTGGCTTAAACCCACATGCCGGAGAAGGCGGTCATTTGGGTCACGAAGAAAATGACATTATCATTCCGACCCTGAACAAACTGCGGCAGCAAGGCCACCAACTCACAGGCCCCCTTCCCGCAGATACATTATTCACGCCCCATCATGTCAAGCGCTATGATGCCATCATCGCAATGTATCATGATCAGGGTTTGGCGCCATTAAAATATGCCGGCTTTGGCCAATCTGTCAACATCACCTTAGGCTTGCCCATTATTCGCACCAGTGTTGATCATGGCACCGCCCTGGATATTGCCGGTCACGGCCTGGCGGATGCCGGTAGTTTACGAGCTGCCATTACACTGGCCCGAACCTGCGTTACCAAGCAACAAAAACATGCGTGCTCAAAAGAGTTTAGGCCAAAATTTCCTACC
>QQUO01000251.1 GCA_008501575.1 Pseudomonadota bacterium | reverse complement strand
CTAAACAAATGGTCAAAATATCACGTGGGATTTTTAAATATTCAACCGTACGGGCTAAACAAAATGAATTCGGCGGAATTATACAGACATCGGATTTAACATCGACAAAACTTTTCTCGTCGAAATTTTTGGGATCGACCACTGCCGAATTAATATTATGGAATATTTTAAACTCATCAGCACAGCGAACATCATAACCATAACTGGAGGTGCCATAGGATATCAGTCGCTCACCATCGGCATTGGTTTTGACTTGATTGGGCTCAAAGGGGCTGATTAAGTCATGCGACTTGGCCATACGGCGGATCCAATGGTCTGATTTGATGCTCATAGTTATTACACGGTATTGAGTTTAAGGCTGAAGCCTGATTTAAGTAAAAGCGGTTGTTTGGCTAAATTTTGAGCCACCCGCAAGGCAATTAATTGACCCAGTTGTGCGTGGGTTTTTTTCTTGACCCACACAGCGGCGGGTTTACCGGCATCCATGTTTTCACGAATTTGGATATTTAACGGGACTTGACCAAGCAAGTCAATGTTAAATTCCTGGGCCATGGTGGCGCCACCCTGATGACCAAAAATGGGGGTTTCATGACCACAGTTTTCACAGACAAAGGTACTCATGTTCTCAATAACACCCAGAACCGGTATCTCCACTTTATTAAACATGGCCAGGGCCTTTTGGGCATCCAATAAAGAAATATCTTGTGGCGTGGTGACGATAACAGCGGCGGTGACCGGAATTCTTTGTATCATGGTCAGTTGGATATCGCCGGTGCCGGGTGGCAAGTCCATAATCAGATAATCCAGGTTATGCCAGCGGGTATCGCCAATCAGTTGCATCAGTGCTTTGGTGACCATGGCACCGCGCCAGATGGCCGGGTCTTTCTCATCCAAAATATAACCCAATGACATGCTCTGTATGCCGTCGGCATCAACAGGCAGAAATGACTTATTGTCCGGTGTTTGGGGCTTTTCGTTGCGACCCAACATTTTAGGAATACTGGGGCCATATATGTCGGCATCTAAGATGCCCACCTGAGCCCCCAATTGTTGTAAACCCTTGGCCAACATCACACTCATGGTGGATTTACCGACGCCACCCTTACCGGAAGCCACGGCAATAATGTTCTTAACGCCCGATATGGGTTCGATGTTTTTTTTAACCTGATGACTGCGGATACTGGTTTTGGCTTTGACTTTTTTGATTCCCAGCAATTGGGCCAGTTCCTTCTGATATTGCTTCTGGAAGGGTTTCATGGGGAATCGAAATTCAATGTCTTTGGGGCCATCTGTTTCAGCCACCGATGCACCAAATTGTTGGTCACTAATGGGGTCTTTAAGTTGTGTGATGTCAGTCATGATTGGACTCCTTGGTTATAGGGCTCACTTGATTAATCAGAGACACAGTAGATGGGTCCAAATCAAGCTGATTTAAAGAGCCTCTGGTGACATATTCTTGAATGTTCTTGGCCATGGCCTTACCCAGTTCCACCCCCGGCTGATCAAAACAATTAATATCCCAGATAACAGATTGGGTGTAGACCATGTGCTCATACATGGCCAATAATTCACCGATGGCTTTGGCATCCATGCGTTTCAATAATAAGGTGGTGCTGGGTTTATTGCCCGGACAGCCGGTCATGCGGTCGTCTTGTTGTCGACCTTGCATCAGTGCCGCACTTTGCGCCAGCATGTTATACAGCAGGAATTGCTGGTTTGGACTTTCGTCAATCACCCCGATAAAGTCAAGAGGTAAGGCATCAAGTCCTTGGTGAAAGGCTTGGAAAAAAGCATGTTGGGACAATTGGCCGTGGTCGCCAAATACCCAAGGTGCCGTCGGATAGTCAATTGCCTGACCGGCATTGTTGTACATTTTTCCGGTGCTTTCCATCATCAGTTGTTGTAACCATTGAGGTAAACAGCGTAAGCGGGCATCATAAGGTAAACAGCCATAGGCTGATAACTGCATATAATTACGGTACCAAACAGCCAGTAAAGCCATCATGACCGGTAAGTTACGCTGTACCGGTGCTTGTCTAAAATGTTCATCCATCTGATGGGCGCCAGCCAGGAGGTCCTTAAACGCCTGTTTACCGGCGGCCATGACGATGGGAAAACCAATGGTGGACCACAATGAAAATCGGCCACCAATACTGTCATCAAAAGACAGTATCATGTCCTTATCAATACCGTATTGTCGGGCTTTATCGGCTTTGGCAGTGATGGCCATTAATGAAGATTGTCCGGCTTGGGGATGATAACCGGGCATGGATTTTAATTTCTTCTCAATGGCACGGGCATTCATCAGGGTTTCAACCGTGCCAAAACTTTTTGAACTGATACAGAATAAACAATGTTCAATATCAAGTGTTTTAAACAATTGATTGATTAGTGAATCATCGACACTGGCGGCAAAAAACACCGGTATTCGACTTGTGCTTTGCAGTTCGGTTAAAGCCTCCACCACCAAACGGGGGCCCAAATAAGAGCCACCGATACCAATGTTGACCCATTGTTTAATCGGTTTGTCAAAAGCCGTTTTAATTTGTTGGCTTTCAATGCGGTCGGCTAAATCAAACATGGCCTTTAAGTTGGCCTGGTAATTGTGGTGCCTGGGATTACGCAAGGTGGTATGACCGGCTGCGGTTTGATCGGTGCTGTTAACCACCTCACCGCCCAACAGTTTGTCAATGGCATCATTAAGGTGACAGCTTTCAGCCAATTGTTGTAGTAACTGGACGGTGTTGTTATCAATCCAGTTTTTGGATAAATCCAAGTACAATGATTCGGTTTCTAATTTGAATTGCTGGAGGCGATTGCAATCGCCGACCCACAGCTGTTGTAAATCTTTGATATGTGGTGAAGCCGCTGCCTGAGTCAACAGCTGGTGTATTGCTGGGTCGTGCATAATCCTTTGTGTGGGCAATTATTAACAGGCAATTTTAACAGATGCGCAAAAAAAAACCCATCCAAATTTGGATGGGTTAAATACGATATTTTACTTTTGTGCCCTGGTTTTGTCTTGGAGTCTGAAATGATTTACTCTAAAACTAAAGCCAATGTTACGCTAAAATTGGCAGTAATGCAACAATCTTTTTGAATTTTGTTTAAAAAAAACAACAAACCCATGTGTAATGTGGTAAAAAAACAACGATTTTAAGCCATTTAACCGCTCATTTGTTGTATTTTGTTGTTCTCAAGCGGATTTCTTTGTGGTCGTAATGGCCCACAGCATGATTTTTTCAGTGTCATCGACCGTCTGACCACTAACGGCAGCTGTGTTGGATTCGTGGCCAGCAACGGCCGCAACACAAAACAGCGTTGCTGCATGTATGGATGTGGTAGTTGCAGTTGTGGCCGCTGCATCGCGTGTTGCACATAGTACAAAATATCAATGTCAATACAACGGCTGTGCCAGCGTTGTGTTTTTTGGCGTGCCATTAAACGGTATTCAATGTGTTTTATTTTTTTCAGCAAAGCCAGCGGCTTTAGTGCGGTTTGAATGGCGATTACGGTGTTGATAAAATCGGCTTGATTGGTCATTCCCCAGGCTTTGGTTTGATAGAGGGGGGCGGTTTTAATAATCCGGGTGTTTGCCAGGCGACTGATGTGGTTTATGGCGGTGGTGATTTGTCGATGTGGATTGTTTAGATTACTGCCCAGCCCTAAATAAACCTGATAATTACTGCTCATGAACCGACAGCTGATAATTGATGGGGCTTTTTTTTCGCTTGCCATATATCAGGCTTTTGATGGCCTCAGGAGGCATATTTTGTGCCTGTGTCCAAAAATCAGCTTGTTGTTTTAAATGATGATCGACTTCACTGCGCAACAGTAAAAAATCATAACCTGCGCGAAATCTGGGATGGTGTAGGGTGGCAAAGACGCCTTTGCCGAACATTTTTTTGAAGCGTAATTGTAATATCCACATTTGCCGCACGCCATTTTGAATGACACGTGGGATCATCAGGTGTTTTTGTTGCTGACTAAGAACCTGGCCGGCTGCATGGTGCAAGGCATCATGTGGTGGTTTGCCCTGGGCTCTGAATTTTTCATATAAATCGATACAAGGTGGCCAGAGAACACAAGCTGTGAGAAAAACCGGGGTGACCGACAGTCCATTTTTTAAACGCTCATCGGTATTACTAAAGGCGTGCATTAATAAACTGTGCCAAGAGTGATCGCGCAGATGCTCGACCGCAACGGGAAACAGAATTTTAAATAAGTCCAGGTCGGT
>QQUO01000090.1 GCA_008501575.1 Pseudomonadota bacterium | reverse complement strand
CGGGTGGATTTATTGGGCAACTTTCCTTTACCGGTGGAAGTCATTCCAATGGCCCGCAGTTTGGTGGCCAGAAAGCTGGTTAAATTGGGTGGTCAACCGGTGTTTCGACAAGGCTTTATCACTGATAATGGCAATGAAATTATCGATGTCAGAAACCTAACGATAACCGACCCCATCCAATTGGAACAACAAATCAATGCCATTCCGGGTGTGGTCTGTAACGGCCTGTTTGCCCGCCGTGGTGCGGACATTACACTGATTGCAGACAGTAACGGCCAGGTGCAGACACAGCTATAATTCAACTGCCGGCTTGCTGCACCAACCAATGTTTTAAGGGGTTAAATTGATTCACTAAATTCATTCCGGTTCCACGTAACCACGTCAGTGCCGGCTGTTCAATGGCATAAAAACGCTGTAAAAAGCTCATCAATTCCGAGGTTAACAAAACTTCGCTGTGGCGGCGACGCTGATACCGTTTTAAGGCCCGATGTATGTCATCATTATCTCGTAAGTTTATGTCTTTTATTTGCGCCAGCAATTCAACCACATCGCTTAAACCCAAGTTAACACCCTGCCCGGCCAATGGGTGTACCACATGGGCACTGTCACCCATCAGTACCAATCTGTCAGCAACCGTGCCATTGGCATACATTTGCCGCAATGGAAAACTGACCCGTTCGCTGATTAATTTAATGGCCCCAAAATCACGGCGAAGATGGGCCTGTAAACCATTGATAAAATGGGCCTCATCGACATCAAGCCAGCGCTTATACTGATCTTCATCACAACTCCACACCAGAGAATATACATCTCCGCCCAAGGGCAATAATGCCACCGGACCGGTGTGATTAAAAGCTTGCAACGCGGTGTGCTTTGGCACTTCTGCAATTTGCAGATAACAAACAATGGCTTGCTGCTGATAGCTGCTGTTACGCACACCAATACCGGCCATCTCACGCAACGGCGAACCAGCCCCTTCACAAGCCAATAACAATCGCCCCTGCAGACCTTCCTTGTTATCCAATGTCACTGACACCTGGCGTTCAGATTGGCTAAAAGACGCAATGGTCCGTTGGTAATAGGTCTTTACTTGAGCACCATCTTGTAATTTTTTCTGGGCAGCATACACCAACCATTTATTTTCAACAATGGCACCCAATTGAGCAACCTGATTACGGCTAAAATTGAGTTCACCACGGCTGTGATTATCCCAGACTTGCATGGCTCGGTACGTGCCCATTCGGTTAGCTTCAATCAGGGGCAATATTCCCAGGTCACTCAGTAAACTTAAGTGTTTGTCGGCAATCGCAGACACCCGTAAAGTACGCGTGTCCTCAGGTTGACAATGAATCTGAGCGCTTGCTTCAATCATGGCCACCTCAAAGCCGGCAGCTGCCAAGGCATTGGCACAGACCGCACCAACCATTCCTCCACCACTAATAATCACATCAAATTTTGTCATTATGAAACCTCAGAAAGACCACCGGCCAGGCGGTATAATCTATTTTTCAAACCGGGTGAACTGTCAACCAGTAATAACCCTAAACTGCGTAATTGGTTAATGATGGGCTGATCCAGCTTGAACCAAGTCATTAAATCATCGGTGTATTGTAAAATAGCCTGTTGGTCCGGCCACGACTTGTTGTGATAATCGCTCAAAACCTGGTCACTGCCAATATCTCGATTGTTATTACGGGCATTGACCAACGACGCTGTTAAGCGTTGGATTCCACGCACCCCAAGATTCAATCCTTGAGCCGATACCGGTGACACAGTATGGGCGGCATTGCCCATCAGCAAAACCCGTTTTTTATACTGCTGAGGTACCGTGATGCGGTACAAAGGATAACTGCTGCGTTGACCAATCCGGGAAATACGGCCCAAGCGATAACCCATGGCCTGTTGTAATGCTGTTGTGAATTCTTTGTCATCGGCTTGTAACATGCTTTGGGCTTGTTGCTCAGGCAAGGTCCAAACCAGTCCCATGCGATCATGAAACGGCAATAAGGCCATGGGGCCGGAGGCAGATAAACGCTCATAAGCACAATGGTTATGGGGTAATTCAGTGACCACATTGGCAATTATGGCGGTGCGCTGATAATTCTTTGTAATTGCCGTCAAACCCAATTTCTGCCGCACCCATGAACGGGCACCATCGGCAGCCAGCAACAACCGGGATCGGTGGCTTTTAACACTCGAATCAGATTTATACTGAACCAGAACATCCTCTTTAGCGGCGGAGAACTCAGTCAATTGTGCCGGCGCGGACAAACTAATATTATGATGCTTGGTGACTTGTTGCCATAAAATTCGGCCCAATACCTTGGCTTCCACCACATGTGCCAAATGGGCAACATTCAATTCATCATGAGCAAAACGCACTGTTCCAAAACGACCCTGTTGACTGACATGAACGCGATTAACGGCGGTACTGTGGGCAGCCAACTCAGGCCAAATGCCCAATTGCTGCCAGAATAATTGTGAGGCTGGATTGACCACCAAAGTCCGATCATCAAAACTTGGGTGATTATTTGTTCGTACCTGCTGCGGCTCGCCTGCTTCCAATACATGCACCGAATAATTCTCGCAAGCCAACGACAAAGCACAGGCTAAACCAACAATGCCACCACCGACGATGGTGACATCATAATCAGTTGTTTTATGCGCCATCTTGCTGTTTCGCCGTATCATTGCGGTTTAAACCGATACTGACGAAATAATCATCGGCCACATCGGTGACGTAATCATTTGAAAAACAAGACGAGTCAAAGCGGTCGATATTAGGATTACCCTCCCAACATGCGGCTTCCAGATCCTCTAAAGTTTGGTAAATAAGACCATCAGCCCCCAATACACGACAAATTTCTTCTTCGCTGCGCTGATGGGCAACCAACTCATTCGCCACCGGCATATCGATACCATAAATGTTCGGATAACGCACCGGTGGTGCGGCCGACGCAAAAAATACTTTTTTGGCGCCGGCATCGCGAGCCATTTGGATAATTTGTTGCGAGGTGGTACCGCGGACAATGGAATCATCAATCAGTAATACATTTTTCCCACGAAATTCCAGTTCCACCGCATTCAACTTTCGCCGAACAGATTGAATCCGTTGTTCCTGACCGGGCATAATAAAAGTACGACCAATATAGCGATTTTTAATAAAGCCTTCACGAAATTTTAAATTTAAAGCATGTGCCAATGGAATGGCTGCGGTGCGTGATGACTCCGGTATGGGAATCACCACGTCGATGTCTTCATTAGACCAGCGCTCCTTAATACGCTCAGCCAACTTTTCCCCCATCCGCAATCGGGCTTTATAGACCGACACATCATCTATCATTGAATCGGGACGGGCAAAATAAACAAACTCAAACACACAGGGTGATAATTGGGTCTTTTCTGCACACACTTGTCGGTGCACTTCTCGGTCATTGGTGATAATAATGGCTTCACCGGGCGCCACATCAGAAACCAGTTCAAAATGATGTAAATCCAAGGCCACACTTTCAGAAGCAACCATGTACTCATCACCTTCATCTGAATGCCGCACCCCATACACCAAAGGTCTGATACCATTGGGATCACGAAATGCCACAATGCCGTAACCGGGAATAATCAACACCCCGGCATATGCCCCCCGGCAACGTTCATGAACCCGTTTTACGGCTGTAAAAATGGCCTCCGGGGTAATCTTATAACCCGATGCATTCGCCAGTTCATGGGCAAATATATTGAGCAGTACTTCAGAATCAGAGCGGGTATTAATATGCCGTCGATCTTCGGCAAACAATTCACGGGTCAGCTGCTCGGTGTTATGTAAATTTCCATTATGGGCAAAAGCGATACCAAAGGGTGAATTCACATAAAATGGCTGGGCCTCTTCATAGTCACTGGAGCCAGCGGTTGGATAGCGTACATGACCAATACCGGCATGGCCTTTAAGTTTTTTCGTGTTTTTGGTTTTAAACACATCACTCACCAAACCGTTATTCTTCACCAACTCTAATTTACGACCGTGACAGGTGGCAATACCGGCGGCGTCTTGGCCACGGTGCTGTAAGATGGTTAAACATTCGTAAATGGTTGAGGCCACTTCATGATTGGCCATTATCCCCACAATTCCACACATACGTTGTTAAGCTCCGATTATTGTTTGTCAGGTTGCGCTGATTGATTCGGGTTTTGCTGTTCAGTCGACTGTGTCGGTTCTGCTGTCGGCAGCGGTAATCCCGGCTGTAAGGACTG
>QQUO01000275.1 GCA_008501575.1 Pseudomonadota bacterium | reverse complement strand
CCATGCCACGCATCAGTTTTTTTTATTTAAGTTTTTTCTCTGTGTCCTTTGTGCCTCTGTGGTAAAAATGACCGTCAGTTTAAGTTAATTCTCAAAGACACTGGGTACCGGCCTTCGCCGGTAAGGTTGTAATGGTGGGTTTGTTTGTAATAAAAACACTTTGTGTTCTCTGAGAACTTTGTGGTTAAAATTTCTTGTCTGTTTAAATTAATTCTTAAGGATGCTGGGCAAAGATGTTATGTTAAGATTATTTATTAAGAAGTTGGTAGATATTTGCAGGCATGTTGGTTTTAATGGGTTTTTAGGAAGATATCTTATTGGTAAGGAGGGGTTTTTTGATTGATCGTTATACAGCATCGGGCAGTGTTGAGGGGCAGTATCAGCCGGGCTCTAAGGGTAAAGTTTTGCTTAATAAACTGGGAATTACTGAACCTGATGCAATGGATGAGGTTGAGCTTGATTTACTTTATCAGCTTTATGATGTGGTGTTTGAAACGGTCGACGTTGATCAGCCTATTACTGTTGCTGATATTACTGAATGGCATCGTAAATGGCTGGCGAATGTCTATGCATGGGCGGGTCATGAGCGGTCTGTGAATATGTCAAAAGGTGATTTTCATTTTGCGGCAGCGCAACAGATTCCCTTTTTGCTTAAGGAGCTGGATAATAAATACTTGAGCCGGTACACACCTTGTCATTTGATGGACGATGAATTACTTATTGAGGCCATCGCTGTTATTCATGTAGAATTTATATTGATTCACCCGTTCAGAGAAGGTAATGGCAGGTTGGCACGATTATTGGCCAATGTGATGGCTGTGCAGGCAGGCAAACCGGAACTTGATTTCACAAGTTGGGACGCAAAAAAGGAGCGTTATTTTTTAGCGATTCAGGCAGGTATGGGTTGCAATTACAAGCCTATGAGACAGTTTGTCAGCCAAGCTTTACACGATGCTTTGAACGTCGATTTGTCTTGAGTTTGGCTTCAATTTTTGCAATGGATTCACCGGTTTCTATGGCTGTTGAACTGGCGATAGAACGCACCCGCATTTTTCGCGCGGTGGCGGGTTTGCGGAGGTGGATATTGGCGTTTTTAAGTGATTTTTTAATCATGACCATTATTTTACCTGATTTTAGGTCAAATGAAAACACTAATTTATTTTGAAAAACATATTAAAATCAAAGGGTTAATTAACATTTATTCAGAAATAACTGACAAAGCCTGAAACCACACACATCAAAAGTGCCAATTGGACGGTACTGAAAATCATTCATACATTCTTTCAATTGATGTTTTTGTGAAACTGTTGTGCAATCTCATCCTCAAAGACACGGGTTAACGGCCTTCGCCAGCATAGTTTTTTATTAGCCAATAATAAAAATAATAATTAACCACAGAGGCACAGAGCGCACAGAGTTTGTAATTTATATTGTAGCTGCGGGCCTTGCGCCCGCCATGCCACGCATCAGTGATTAATTATTGAGATTGTCTAAATTCAGGGTTGTTTCGTTATTTATTCGACTATTTGCAATAGGCATTCGTAAAGTAATCGGCTTAGGTTGCAGGGGTTTTATGACGGGTGACAGTTAAAAAATATTTTTTAAGCTTTTATTATGGGAATTTGACAGAACAGTCATGCTGATAAAGGCTTCGACGGGCTCAGCCGGCTTTTAGTTTTTTTTATTTAAGTTTTTTCTCTGTGTCCTTTGTGCCTCTGTGGTTAAATATTTGCTTATTAAGCTCTTTCTCAAAGACGCTGGGTACCGGCCTTCGCCGGTAAGGTTGTAATGGTGGGTTTGTTTGTAATAAAAACACTTTGTGTTCTCTGTGAAAACCTCTGTGAACTCTGTGGTAAAACATTTGATTAATTAAATTCATTCCCAAAGACGCTGGGTAGCGGCCTTCGCCGGCACTGTTTTATGATATGCTTATTCAAAAAGATGCTTGGCCGGTCATTGTAATCATGTTGGCTTTAAGGTCTTGATAATAAAAAAAGAGGATGGCTTATGAAATTATTTGTATTGTTTTTAATGGTTTGTTGTTCGCTGGGTTATGCGCAAAACAGCAAGGTGTTAATCGTTGGTGACAGTTGGGCGCAGCAGCAGTATTCAGATCAAATCCATGATGCGGTGTTTGATGTCAATGGTTACCCTGATATTGAGGTGCTGAGAAATGCGGATTCTGAACTGGTGGCCATTGATGGCACCATGGCGTCTGATTGGGTGGTACCGAGCGAGCTTGCTAAAATAACAGATGCTTTAATCAATAATCCCACGGTAGACACGGTTCAATTAACCCTGGGTGGTAACGATTTTCTCAATAATTGGAACACAGGTCTCTCGGTTGGGCAAGTGAATACCTTAAAAGCGGCGATTGTGGCTGATTTGCAAACAATTGTTGATGCCATTTTGGCCGTGGATATTAACATCGAAATTGTCTTGAGCTTTTATGATTATCCTAATTTCGAAGAAACCACGGACGATCTTTGGGAATTCACCTGCCGGGGCTTACATGATGCCATGTTAAATCCAACACCCACGGAGATTAATAGCATGGCTTTGGACTTTACCAATGCCTTTGTCACCATTGCCAATCAAAACCCCAAGGTGTTTTACGTACAACATTGGGGCCGGATGCAAAATGCCTATGGCTGGCCTAATCAGGGCATTCAACCCGGTGATATTCCTCTGCCCGGTGACTATACGTTAACCAGTCCGTTAGAGGCGATGCGAACGCACCTTGGCTTTGTCAAAGACTGCTTTCACCTTGAACCTGAGGGTTATGATATTTTGGTGCAGGGTTTATTTGAACAGTACTTTCAATATCGTTTTGACACCATTTATAAATCACATTTTGAATAATTTATCTTAATATGGATTAAGGACATAATATTTGTCTTAGACTGTATTCGTGTATGACATGATTATTCGAAAAATAAGGTAATTTTTAAGCAAATGTGCTATTTTAATTAAGCCTGAAACATGCTCATAAGATGCTTGTTTGACAGGCTGATAATAAGAGGAGAAATATTATGACACTCGAAGGTATTATAATTATCTGTTTAATTGGTGGTATTGCCGGTTGGTTGGCCGGAATTCTTGTTAAGGGCTATGGATTTGGTATTGTGGCCAATATTGTGGTCGGAATTATCGGTGCTTTTGTGGGTAGTTGGCTGTTTACTCAATTGGGTATTTCAATTGGCGGTGGTATTTTAGGGGCTATCATTGTGGCCACAATTGGTGCGGTTGTATTATTGCTAATTATTGGTGTAATCAGAAAAGCAACCAAATAATTGATAAGCTCATTGCCAGAAACCCGGTTTATGACCGGGTTTTTTGTGTCCTTAATATTTGTTCGCTTTTTTGATAAACAGCAATAACACAGCAGTTGAACTTGTTATTTTTCTGACTGAATCGCGCCATCCACCTCACAGTTAACAGTCAATTTAAAACGTCATAGTGTTTTGCTATAAACGTTGACCGAGCAGGGTGCCTTGTTTAATGGCGCGTTTGGCGTCGAGTTCGGCGGCGACTTCGGCACCACCGATGATGTGGTAATTCTCTTGTTCCTGGTAGAGATCGCGGTTGGAGACCTGGCCGGCACAAATGATGACATGATCGACATCTAAAATTTCAGCTTGGCCGTCGCGTTCAATGTGGAGTCCGGCATCATCAATTTTAATATACTGTACGCCGGTGAGGGGTTTGACGCCTTTTTTGCGGATACTTAAGCGGTGAATCCAACCGGTGGTTTTGCCCAGACCTTTGCCGGGTTTTGTGGTTTTTCGTTGCATCAAATAAAGGGTTCTATAAGCCGGTTCATCCTGGGCTTCGGTGAGACCGCCGGATTGTTCGATGCTTTGGTCAATACCCCATTCCTGGCAGAATTCTGCCACGGTTTGTGCTTGGTCGGGGTTTTCAACTGCCAGGTATTCGGCCACATCAAAGCCAATACCCCCGGCGCCCATAATGGCGACTTTTTGACCGGCTTGTTTTTGGCCTGAGAGTAATTCGTTATAGACGATGACTTTTTTGTGGTCAATGCCGGGTAGTTTAGGCACCCGTGGGGAGACACCGGTGGCAATCACCACTTCGTCATGCTTATCAAGTTCAGCCTGGCTGACCTGATGATTGAGTTTTAAATCAACACCGTGCTCTTTAATTAGGTATTGAAAATAGGCCATGGTGTGAACAAACTCTTCTTTGCCGGGGATTTCAGCTGCGTAGTTGAATTGACCACCAATTTTATCGCCTTTTTCAAATAAGGTCACTT
>QQUO01000287.1 GCA_008501575.1 Pseudomonadota bacterium | reverse complement strand
TGTGACATCATCAAACACCACAGCCGGCAGTGCCGCCACCGGCAGTGGTCTTGGCTGTACCGATATTGATTATGTTTTAGGCATTACCAAAGCTTACACCACCCGGGTTGGCTCGGGGCCTTTTCCCACGGAATTATTTGATAATGATGGTGCTGAATTGGCCAAGCAAGGGGTTGAATTTGGTGCCACCACCGGCCGTGCAAGACGCTGTGGCTGGTTAGATTTGGTGGCGTTAAAACGGGCCATTCAGGTCAATGGTGTAACCGGTTTATGTATCACCAAACTGGATGTGCTGGATGGCTTTGCAAACATAAAGTTGTGCACGGCTTATGAACAGCAGGGTTTTCCTCACTCGGCAGATCAGTGGCAAGCGGTGCAACCGGTATATGAAAGCCTGCCGGGCTGGCAATCAACCACCCGTGGTATCACTGAGTACACGGCCTTGCCGGCAGCGGCTAAAGATTTTATCAATTATATTGAGTCTTATACGAACACCCCGGTGGCCATCATTTCAACAGGCCCCGAGCGAAATGAGAATGTGATTAAAACCCATCCAATGGTGTGATGATTACTGGCTTAATCGACTTTGACAGGTACAGTCTCGGCTGCTTTAGTCAATTTTTTTATGGCCATTTTACGTTTTAACACGGATAAATGATCCAGGAACACAATACCTTTAAGGTGATCAATTTCGTGTTGAATACAGACCGCCAAAAGGCCGTCCGCATTTAATGTTTGTTGCTGGCCGTTTAAATCCAAGTATTCCAGGGTTATTTCTTCAGCCCGTTTTACATCAGCATATATTCCCGGCACCGATAAGCACCCTTCTTCATGGATTTGCTCACCGCTACGGGCTGTTATTTTGGGGTTGATGAACACCATGGGCTGATTTTTTTCTTCTGAGAGGTCCATCACCACTAATTGCACATGTTGATCCACCTGGGTGGCGGCTAAGCCAATACCCGGTGCCGCATACATGGTATCCAACATATCGCTGGCTAATTTTTTAATGTTGTCGGTCACTTGTTCGATGGGTTTAGCAACCGTTTTTAAGCGATTATCGGGTATCGTGAGTATGTTAAGTAATGCCATAGTAAGGATTTAATGTGTGTTTTAGTCAGAAAATGAGCCCATTTTACAACAGCCAATGACTGTTATTTAAGCTAAAGCGGCCATTTTTCAATCAAAATGATGGCTGAATCACAATTTTTGTTTAAATTTAACCCTAAAATGGCTAAACTAAAGTTTTAGCGAAATCAAAGAGTTGCTGATGATGTTTAAAAAACAACTTGTAATAATTGCCTTATTGCTCGGAATGAGCTTTTACTCCAATGGCCAAGATGTGGAATTAAAAGCAGATCACCCCGAGCGGTATGTGGTACAAAAAGGGGATACGTTGTGGGACATTTCTGCCGTATTTTTAAAATCACCTTGGTTATGGCCGGAAATTTGGTATGCCAATCCACAAATTGAAAACCCGCATTTAATCTATCCGGGTGATGAACTTAATTTGGTGTATGTGGACGGTAAACCGCAAATAACGGTCAAGCGCTCACACCCAACCGTAAAATTGGGTCCAGAGGTCAGAACCATTGAGCATGATCAAGCCGTCGAGACCATTCCACTGTCAGATATTGAACCATTCTTACGCGAGTTGAGAATCCTTAATAAAGAAGACATTGATTTAGCGCCCTATGTGGTGGCGGCTGAAGAGGGTCGAACTGTATCGGCCACCGATAATTTAATCTATGTGCGTGGTCTTAAAAACATCAGACAAGGTGATCATTTAGCAATTGTAAGACCGACGGTGATATACCGTGAAGTGCCTTTAGATTATCCGTGGGAAACTTCGGATCGTTTCCGCACCGAATCTGTGGAATGGAAAAAGTCTTCACCCTATACCACCGATGCGGTGATGTCGCGCTTCTGGAAAAACTACATAGATCGAACTTATTGGGAAAGTGTCAAAATTCTTGGTTATGAAGTGGCAGAAACAGGTGTGGCTGAAGTAACCCGGGTGGGTACTGATGATGTCACCACTTTGAAAATTATCGACGTCAAAACCGAAGTGAAAACCGGGGATTTGGTGTTGCCCATTGATACATTTAATTTTGATCCCTACTTTATGCCCAAAGCGGGTACGGTTGATGATGAAAATGTCCGGGTGGTGGCATTGAACAATGCTTTGTTTGGTAGTGGTCGGCGACAAATTATTGCCATCAGTAATGGCTATAGCCAAGGGGTTAAAGTGGGTGATGTGTACTCAATTTACAGTCCTGAGAAAGTCATCCGTGATAAGGTGATGCATCCGAAGAATGATTTAAAAACCCTGTTCAAACCCTCGAAAGCCAAAGTGACATTACCCATGGAATATAGCGGGCATGTGATGGTCTTTAAGACTTTTGAACATATTTCCTATGCCATTATTACCGAAGGAAACCGTCAAGTTAAACTTTACGATTACGTTAAACTGCCTTAATTGTGGCTAACAAAAAACTACGGGCCTGGTTGCATGTGTATCGTGCACCGGGCCTTGGTTTTTCTGGCGTCAATCGATTACTTGAATATTTTGGTGACATTACAGCCATTCCCGGCCGCGACAAATTTCCGAAAGAACTTAATATTCCGGCTGCAGCACAATCTTATCTAAAAGATTGCCATGATGATCACTTGAGCGCCGCTTTAAAGTGGTTAGAAAAACCCCACAATCATCTTTTGCCGTTTGATGATGATTTGTACCCACCACAGCTTAAGGCCACGATAGATCCACCATTATTGTTATTTGTAAAAGGCCGGATTGAGACTTTGTTGTTACCACAATTGGCAGTCGTGGGGAGTCGACGGGCCAGCCGTGGCGGTTTGGATAATGCCCGGTCATTTTGTTATGAATTGGCTAAGAAAAACTGGGTGATTACCAGTGGTTTGGCTGCAGGTATAGATGCCGCTGCCCATCAAGCGGCGTTAGATGCCGGAGGCCAGACAGTGGCGGTGATGGGCACGGGGATTAACAGTATTTACCCGAAAGCCAATCAACAGTTGGCCAAAGACATCATGGCCAATGGTGCGTTGCTCTCGGAGTTTGACTTTAATACCCCGCCCCAGGCAAACAATTTTCCGCGTAGAAACCGGATAATTGCCGGTTTATCATTGGGTACTTTAGTGGTGGAATCGGCACAAAAGAGTGGCACGCTCATCACGGCTCGGTTAACCTATGACATCAATCGGCCGGTGATGGCAATTCCCGGTTCAATTCATAACCCCATGGCGAAAGGATGCCATTGGTTGCTAAAGCAGGGGGCGACTTTGGTGGAGTCCGTGGAGGATATTGTGCAAGAATTAGGTCCGAGTGTGGCAATGCTCAGCGAGCAAATCAGGCAACGTTTATCAAAAGAGCCCAAACAGTCGCTTGAAAATCACAGTGGCCATCACGATATTGAGCTTTCGGATAGCCAACAACAACTACTGGCACAAATGGGCTATGATCCCATATCATTTGATGCCTTGATTTTAGCAACCGGGCAACTGTCTGCTGATTTATCAGCGGATTTACTGATACTCGAGTTAAACGGTTTAATTGAAAAACAACCCGGCGCAAAATATATAAAACGATGAAACAACATATGATGGATGTTCTGGTGTATGTCTTTGAAAACTACATGACAGAGCAATATAACTTGAAAAAATCAGGTCATCGACAGCTGATTATTAATGGATTACAACAAATCGGCTTTCACCCCGGTTTAATTGAAGAGGCTTTATTGTGGCTCCAACAAGTCAGTCGGACATCGGATGATTTAATACAGCAATCGGCATCTGGACTGCGTTATTACAGTCAAAAAGAGCAACAGATTTTAGGTTATGAGGGCATTGAATTTATTGATTATCTCATGGCCCAGCATATTTTAGATAATCACAGTCGTGAATTGTTGATTGATGGTTTACTTTATCTAAAGGCTGACAACATTGAGGTCGATGATTTACAATGGCTGGCTTTGATTATTTTATTTTCTCAGCCGGATCAGGAACAAGCCTTTGTCGATTTGGAACGATTGTTGTTTGATCCCACTGAAATTCGTGAACATTAAAGCCTATGGCCAAAAACTTACTCATCGTAGAATCACCCGCAAAAGCCAAAACCATTGAGAAATATTTAGGTAAGGACTATAAGGTCTTGGCATCCTATGGTCATGTCAGAGATTTACTGGCAAAAACCGGTGCTGTCGATCCCGATAATAATTTTGAGATGACGTATGTGGAGCCAGAAGACAAGAAAAAATATA
>QQUO01000009.1 GCA_008501575.1 Pseudomonadota bacterium | reverse complement strand
TTCCACAGTTGGTTTTTCTTAATCTATTAAGTTCACTACAAACCGGACAGTTTATTAATTAAATACCGTTCGATATCTCTTTACACTCCCTCGCAGAGCATGGGAGCGAGGTTGTTATAACATGGAAATAAACGTTATTTTAGGAATTTAATCAGCCTGCCCCAACTGCTGTTTAGCCCGTAACCAGAGATTGTCTAAATAATCCAAATCATAGCTATTTTGATTCGGCTTTTCTTGTTTGGCCAATTGCTCAACAATACGAAAACGGGCGTCAAAGCGCTGATTGGCTTTGCGCATGGCCATTTCGGGGTCCACTTTAGCATGCCGGGCTAAACTGGTACACACCATCAACAAATCCCCGATTTCCCCTTCAATATCAGCATGATTCCCGGATTTAAGTGCCGCTTGTAACTCCTTTTTTTCTTCTTCCAATTTAGCAAACACCGGTGTGATATCAGGCCAATCAAAACCAATGGTGGCCGCCGCTTTATGCATTTTCATGGCTTTTAACAGTTCCGGAAAAGTTTTGGCAATGCCATCAAAGACACTGTCTTTATGCTGATTTTTTTGTTGTTCCCAGGCTTGTGTTTGCTGTTGAGCATCCCGCATTATCGAATGAGAATCATCAAACACATGGGGATGACGATCAATCATTTTTCGACACAATGTTGTGACCACATCACTGAATGAGAATAAACCCTGCTCTTCTGCCATGCGCGCATGAAAAACCACCTGAAACAACAAGTCGCCCAGCTCTTCTTGTAAGCCGCTCCAGTCTTTTTCAGCAATGGCATCCGCCACTTCATAGGCTTCTTCCACGGTGTACGGGGCAATGCTGTCAAAGTCCTGTTGTAAATCCCAGGGGCAACCCTTATGGGGATCGCGTAAACGGGCCATCACAGTCAATAAATCATCAATATTTTTGTCCATGTTTATGCTCTTTAAAGGCTGGGTTTCATTTAGGGTGGTAATGTAATATTAAACCGCGCTCCCTGTAAATCAGGGTCACGATCAATGCTTAATTCGCCCTGATAAGATTCCACAATGTCAGTTACTATGGATAAACCAATGCCATGGCCGGTGACTTTTTCATCACCACGAACGCCCCGTTGTAACAACAATTCACGTTTTTGTTCAGCAATCCCGGGGCCGTCATCACTAATTTCAATGATTAAGCCGGTGCGCTGGCGACCGGATTTTATCAGGGTTTTAATGGTAACCTGAATATGTAAATCACACCACTTAAAGGCATTTTCCAATAAATTCCCCAGCAGTTCCATTAAATCACCCTGCTCTCCAAAGAACTCAGCGCCCGGTGCCACTGCTGTTTTGACCTGCACATTTTTCCGGCGGTAGACTTTTTGTAAAGAATCGATAATTTTATCCACCACATCAATCACCGGCACACCACGGGTAAAAGTTCTGTGACCGGCCACCGCAGCCCGTTTCAATTGGTAAGCCACAATCTCATCCATTTGCATGACCTGTTGATTAATAATACTTTTATCCACCGGTTGATTGTCCAGTTCAGAATGAATAATCGCCAACGGTGTTTTTAAAGAATGGGCCAAATCACCCAAGGTTCGCCGTTGTCGTTGCAAAGAATTTCGCTCATTTTCAATAAGCCGGTTAAGACTGGCTGTTAAGCCTCGCAGCTCCAAAGGATAATCTTCAGGAAAGATTGATTCCGCACCTTGTTCCAGTCGGCTTAAATCATGCATTAAACGCTTTAAGGGTCGTGTGGCCCAATACATAATAACCCACTGAATCACCAGTAAAGCGCCACTAATCACCATAATCCATGTCAGCAAGCTCTCTCGAAAGGCCGCCAGTTCATCATAAAATTCACCGGCATTTTCGGACACCGCAATGGTGGCAGAAATCACTTCATCATCGGTTTCAATGGCAACCCCCTGGCTAAGATAAAAATAGGTGACTCCACCGAATTTCTGACGGGTATTAAAAATCCGTTCATTGGTTGCCAATGGCTTTATTTCAGGAATGTCTTGACCCAAGACTGATGGCGTCTGCCACAAAAAATCACGAATTAATATTTGACCATAAATTCCGGAAGCCGGTTGCTCCATCCGTGGTGTCGGGTAATTATCCGGCATCACCAATTGGTTTTCATCATATTCTATATAAGCAATCAACGCATATAAGTAACCCTCTAAGCGTTCCTCAACCAACTGCAGGGTTTTTTCCTTAAAGGCTTGCTGCATGATGACGCCCATTAACCCCAGCGCCAGTATCAACGCTAAGCTGGACGATAAAAGTACACGTGTTTTTAAGGCTGTACGCTGTCCAAAGCCAAACATGGCTTAATCTCTATTTCGAAGTCGGTAGCCGCGTCCGCGTAAGGTTTCAATGTAGGTGGTGTCAGGATCAATTTCTGCAATTTTTTTGCGCAATCTGCCGACAAACACTTCGATGACATTACTGTCACGATCATAATCTTGATGGTAGATATGTTCGGTTAAAGTGGTTTTTGACACCACTTCATCCTGATGTAGCATGAGATACTCCAATACCTTGTACTCATAGGAGGTCAGGGTCAGCAATTCACCCTTTAACTTAACATCCTGGTGGCTGGTATTCATCACCAGTTCACCACAAGTGATTTCCGGTGTGGCGTTACCACTTGAGCGTCTCACCAAAGCATTAATGCGCGCCAATAACTCGGGGAAATGAAAGGGTTTAACCAAATAATCATCAGCACCGGCATCCAAACCCATGACCTTATCCTGCCATGAACCACGTGCGGTGAGCACAATAATGGGAAAATTAATGCCCTCGTCGCGCAAAGTTCGAATCACTTCCATACCCGAAATCCGCGGCAAGCCTAAATCAATGACCGCCACATCAGCGGGATATTCGCGGCCTTTGAACAGACCGTCTTCACCATTATCCGCTTCATCCACCACATAGCCCACTTCATCAAATCGTTTTAATAAAATGGACCGTAAATCATCATCATCTTCTATTAATAATACTCGCATAGCATTTAATCCGGATCGTTATCATTGGTACGCCGTCGTGGTTCTACTCGACGGGGTTCGGGTTGATGTTGTTGTGGCTGGTGCTGCGCTTGTGGCGGTCTGGTGGATTGTGATGGCCGCTGAAAACGACGAAACTCAGGTTTTCTTGAGTATTGATTTTCACGTCGTACAACAGGTCTTTGGCTGTCTTGTCTTGGTGGTTGTGATTGCTGTTGATAATAGTTTTGACGATAGTTTAATGCAGGTTGTCGTTGACTTTGATTATTCTGGCTGACCGGTTTACGAATGGTTTTAACACTGCCCTGCGGTGTTACCACCCGAACTTCATGCATACCTTGACGGGTTTTGGCAGACAACACCTGGCCTTGTTTACGCGCTTCTTTAACCACCTCGTTTAAGGTGTTGGCGTGAACTGTGGAAACTGTCTGCAACAAGGCAAAAAAGACGACAATAAAAATATGTGGTTTCATAATCATCTATTCTATGTAAGCTGACTGAATTGATGCTGAATTTGGCGACGCATTTCTGTGATGGTGGTTTGATAATCATCACTATTAAAAATGGCCGAACCGGCCACAAAAGCATCGGCACCGGTAGCAGCAATCTCACCAATGTTATCCACTTTAACCCCTCCATCCACTTCTAAACGAATGTCACGCCCACTGGCATCAATCATAGCGCGCACCAGCTTCAGTTTATTTAAAGTTTCGGGGATAAAGGACTGTCCGCCAAAACCGGGATTGACACTCATTAACAGCACCAAATCCAATTGATTAATCACATGGCTGAGCCAATTAATCGGGGTCGCCGGATTAAGCACCAGACCGGCCTGACAGCCACCATCTTTTATAATTTGAATGGTGCGATCAACATGTTCACTGGCTTCCGGGTGAAAGGAAATAATGTCGGCACCGGCTTCAATAAAATCTCCAATAATGCGATCCACCGGTTTGACCATAAGATGGACATCAATGGGTGCGGTGATACCATAATTACGTAAGGCTTTAAGCACCAAAGGGCCAATGGTTAAATTTGGCACATAATGATTGTCCATGACATCAAAATGAACCCAATCGGCACCGGCAGCCAACACCGCTTCAGTTTCAGTACCCAAACGGGCAAAATCAGCAGATAATATGGACGGTGCAATAATCGCTTGCTTCATGAAAAAAAGGCGCTTATGGAAAGTATTAAGTTTGGCATCACCGTTATAAAATGTCAAACCTTATGAAAGTCTCCTAATGGGCTCTACCAGCCCCGTAATTCTTTCACTTTTTCCCAGGCCAGTTGGATGTTTTTGGCTTTATCTTCGGCCATTTTCATCATTTCCGGCGG
>QQUO01000001.1 GCA_008501575.1 Pseudomonadota bacterium | reverse complement strand
ACGTTGACCATCCAGCTTCTAAAAGCCCTCAGTTAAATTCAGTCGGCCTTCGGCGTAGGTTTGCCGGCGACTGTCATACACCCGCAGTTGGCCGGCCACCTTGGCCTGCAGGCCCATTAGCTGGATACTAATGGGTGCTTTAATTTCTGCAACCACATCGTATTTGATGGGTATTGTCGTGCTGCTTTCTGATGATGTTTGTTCAGGGTGGTGGATAACAACATCTTCAGATGTGGTGGTGGCTGATGGTGGTAGATTTTTAATATTAACTTCGGCCATTGGTAAAGTCAGCTTTCCTGAGATGTTGATAACTTTAGGCGAGGCATCAATCCTTAAATCCGGATCGATATTGACTTTAATTTCAGGCAAGGTCAATAAGCGAAAATCAGAACCGGTGATTTGTCCTTGATAAGACCAGTCATCGGCCTGTTGAAAGTTTAATTCACCGAATGATTGCAATGAGCCGGTATCACTGTCAGCCGCCAGTTTTAATGCCAAAACACCGGCTCCTGTGCTATTTATTGCCAGTGTCATATTGGTTAATCGGCTGCCGGTTTGTCGCAACACCAGAAAACCTGTTTGTTGTGCCAGTTCAAGGTCGATTGATGGCTGGTTAAGTGGTCCATTAACCTGACCCGATAAGCTAAACTCCCCTTGTAGTTGTTCTAATTCCGGCGACAAGGCCACCAAAAACCGACTGTGTTTAATCTCACCTTTGATGTTTGCATTAATTTCCGGCCAGGTAGAAGCTGCGGTGCCGTACAAGGTGGCTGAGGCATGTAAATAACTGTCATCATCCAGTTCTATGACTGTATTGATTTCAGTTTGACCGGCATTTTGGCTGGCGGTTAATGTGGCTTTATGTATGGCCGCCTGATAACTGTTTTCTTGTCCTGGTCGATAATGTAATGAGGCTTGTTCTGTTTTTAAATCTGCCGTTAATGACAGGTCTTGTTGCTGGTAACTCAAATCTGCCATGCCTTCAATCATTCCGTCAAATTTCAAGTCTTGTGGCATCACACTTTTAAATAAAGCCGCCTGTAAATTTTTCAATTGTACTTTGGCTGTTACCATTAAATCTGCCTGAGTTTGCACATCCAACTCAACACAAGCCTCTCCATCTCCTTGAACCGATTGCCAACAAGCCGGTGACAAATGTATTTGTTGACCAATAAGTAGGTCCGCAGGCGCTTGTAGCTGCCATTGCATATCACTGTCGTTAAGCTGGATATCGTGATCCAGAATCTCACCCCGCCATTGTTGCTGACTGTCAAACCAGCCACCTGCAAGTGTAATCTGGGTGGTTAAATCCTGGTGTTTGGCATCAGCTTTGATCTGATGTTGCTGGCGACTGCCGTTCAGCAACAAATGTATCCCATTAAAGGCTTGTTCAGCAACATAGACTTCGCTCGCCGTTATTTCAGCCTGTAACTGATCAGGCCATTGACCGATGCCTTTGATGTCCAAGGTTTTAATCTGCTGATGTTGATAGTCGAGATTATCAGCGGTAATACTCAGTTGATAATCCAACGCTTGTAATGACCCGGCCAATTGGCCTTGGCCATGGATGCCACCTGTTAGTTCCGGTAAAAACAAGGTCGGATTCGGCACATTAAAATCTACCAGTAGTTGTTGCGAGCTGGCCTGTTGTGTCATACTCAATTGACCTTGCAACTTAATGCTGTTTTCTCCCCAAACCAAAGACAGCG
Source organism: Pseudomonadota bacterium (assembly GCA_008501575.1). Lineage (GTDB taxonomy): Bacteria > Pseudomonadota > Gammaproteobacteria > Xanthomonadales > Marinicellaceae > Marinicella. Next base: position 2,633 of record QQUO01000001.1, on the reverse strand, counting down.
GCTTTAAATCTAATAATTCATCATGAAAATCCGCATTGCCGATAATTTTGAACTTATTGTTTTTCAGTTGGCCCTGCAAGTTAAAATCAGTTAAAGCCATATACCACGAATCCTGTGCGGTCTGGGAGGCCTTAAATTGCCCAGCACCACTGAGTTTACCCGGCCATTCAGGCAGTAACCATTGTGGATTAAATAATGTGCTGTCAAAATTGGCAGTGACACTGAAACGAGGCGAAAAATCCAGTGCTGATTGGGCCCTGAAATGACCAAAATCACCATCAATGGACAATGATTCCACATTAAGTTGCGCACCATGACCCTGAGCTGATAAATTGATTTGATTGCGATAAACCGATTGTTCAGCTTTTTGTTTTGCAGTTTCCAAGGCAGTAATTAAAGGCTTAATGGACTGTTTAGTTTGGGCTTCTATCTGTATCTGATAATCGTCCCATTCACTGGCTGCACTGATTAACACATCAGTAAAAGTGGTGGTGACTTGTTCATTATTGGCCACCGGAATCAGTAAGTGATCGCTGCTTAATTTGGCATTAACTGAAAACTCCGGATGAAAACTCAGGGTGCTTTTTAGCAGTCCATTACCGACTGCATAGGGATTATCAATACTTGTTTCTTGCGTTAATATTAAACCACTAATATCGCCGTCGACTTGACCGCGACCACTGACTTGTTCCGGCTTATAGACCCATTGCGTGTTTACCTTAAAAGGCCAATGGCTGGTTAATGATACGTGTCCTGCTATGTTGAGTTTAATGTCCTTATCCAGTACTTGCAGGGTATCTATTTGGATGGTGTTATCTTTAAGTGCGGCTTTCGCCCATAGCGGTCCGTATGCCAGTTTTTCGCTGTTTACTTGTATGTTTTGTACAAACAATTCATTAAGCGCAATAGTCAGTGGCAATTCAATGTCAGTTGCTGCAGCCACAGGTTCAATTGCTGTCTTTGATTCATTGTCCGGCAATTCTATGCTGACCTCACCGATGCGGATGTAATCAAAAGTCACATGCCTTTGCCACCAGTTAATATCAGCAATGCGATAAGTCATTCGATCAACTTTAACCACCACCCCGGCTTGTCGATACTCAATGTCTAAGGCAATGATTTCTTTAGCCAGGCGACCATTGGCTTGTTTAATTGTCAAGGGCAACCAATTCTGTGCTTGTGACAATACCCAGCGGCCACCCGTTTCGCTGTACAGTAAAGAATAGCTCAACAATACAGCAACCAGCAACAAGGTCACCACAATACCGGTTAAAGCCAATAGCCAACGGCTAATACGGTGTTTTTTGGGTGGTTTTTGAGTGGCTTCGGTGACCATTATAAATCCGGCCCCAAAGATAAATGGATTCTAAAATTATGGTCCGCATCGGACACAGGAACCCCTAAATCGACCCGCAAAGGTCCAATCGGAGAAAACCAACGAAAGCCAATACCAACACCCGTGGCGACTTCAAATTCATTGGTGAAGGCATTACCACCATCGGCGAAAACGGCCAACGCGTATTTATCATTGAGTCTGTGTTCATATTCAACACTGACCACGGCCAAATGTTTACCTCCGACCAATTCTCCCTCTTTATTACGGGGAGATAGGTTCTTATAATCGAATCCTCTGACGGACTGGTCACCTCCTGCAAAATAGCGATAGGAAGCCGGTAATTGGTCGAAATCACTGGTTGCCGTGGTACCAATTTCAGCACGCAGTATCAAGCGATCGGTCTTGGCTATCGGCAAAATACTTTTAACTCGACCACTTATTTGCACCATGCTCATGTCTGAAAGCAGGCTTTCTGATGCCAATTTAAAATCCATTTGCGCTTTGAAGCCATAACGGGGATTTAATGGGTCATCAACCCGCTGATAGGTCCAACCGGTACCGGGTATCAACAGTTGGGTACTGCCCTTTTTGTCACCAAAGGTGTAATCCTCTTGTAATAAATCAATAAAATTAATATTTTGCCATTGATCTGATTGAAGCCGTGTTTGAGATACCCCAAATTTTGTGGTGTTGGCCTCATAAACATCATTGTTCTCCTGGCGATAACCCATTTCGGTTTGATACCATTTTTCATCGGGATTACTCAATGAAGGAAACTTCATTCGTGCAATGAATTCTTTATTCACTTCGGCTAATTGTAATTTTGTACTTAATTGAAAGCCCCGCTCATTTAAGCGATGATGCTGGTACTCAAAGGTGGATCGGGCACCGGTATCGGTGGTAAAACCTAAACCCACTGAATAATCAATTCGATAACCCGGTGTTAATTTAACCAAAACCGGGACGGTCGCATCAGCCGTATTTTTTTCACCAAATGTAACACTGATGTTACCAAAATATTGGCTGCTGACCAGGCGTCTTCTGACATCAATCAAATCTTGGTTATGCAAATATTGGCCGGACTTTAATCCCACCAAGCGCCGTAAAAATAATGGATTCATGAATTCCGGCTGCTGTTCGATGACCACATCATCCAGCTGATATCGGGATCCGGTGTCAAATGTGAGTTGGATGTCGGCGGCCTTTTGATCAGGATAAACATCAACTTGTTGTACCCTAAAGTCGGCATCTAAAAAACCATAGGTATTGTCCCACTGACGTAACTGTTGTTTTAATT